>NZ_CAWUGC010000016.1:7500-223685 GCF_963921665.1 Saezia sanguinis | reverse complement strand
GGCGACAACGTCACCATCAAAGTCAAGCTGATTGCGCCGATTGCGATGGAAGAAGGCCTGCGTTTTGCGATCCGTGAAGGTGGCCGTACGGTGGGTGCCGGTGTGGTCGCTAAAATTATTGAGTAATTGGTTTATTTTTGAAAAGGTGTAGGGGTATAGCTCAATTGGCAGAGCGTCGGTCTCCAAAACCGAAGGTTGAGGGTTCGATTCCTTCTGCCCCTGCCAGCAACACCTGATGTTCTCTTAAAAAGAGAAGCCCGCCACAGCAGAAAATGCCTCGGCGGGCTTGGTTGTTGTTCAGGAAGCTATTTTAGGTAACATACATGGCTAATCATCCACAAGTTGAAACCGTTCATTCTGGGGCAGACAAAGCCAAGCTTGGCGTGTCGCTGTTGCTTGCTGCTGCCGCATTTGTGGTGTTTTATGTGCTTTCAGGGCAGGGAGTTGCTGTCTGGGCGCAATGGCTTGCATTGATTGTATTGCTGGCCGCAGCAGTAGGTGTGTTTTTGACCAGCTCCTGGGGTAAAGAATTTGTTGGTTATTGCCGCGACTCCGTCAAGGAACTGAAAAAAGTTGTATGGCCAACACGCAAAGAAGCCATGCAGATGACTTTGTATGTTTTTCTGTTTGTGTTGGTGATGGCTATTTTCCTGTGGGCAGCAGATAAGCTGCTGGAATGGATCCTGTATAGCCAATTTCTGGGGATGAAATGAGTATGGCAGACGCAGCAGCAACCAGCGGTAAACTTTGGTACGTTGTCCATGCCTATTCAGGGATGGAAAAAGCGGTTGAACGCAACTTGCGCGAACGGATTGACCGTGCAGGCATGCAGGACAAGTTTGGTCGTATTCTGGTGCCGACTGAAGAAGTGGTTGAGATCAAGAACGGCCGTAAACGGACAACGCAGCGTAATTTCTACCCCGGCTATGTGCTGGTGGAAATGGCGATGGATGATGACTCCTGGCATCTGGTGAAGCATACCAATAAAGTCACCGGTTTTGTTGGCGGTGGACGCAGCAATCGCCCGACACCGATTTCCACTGCGGAAGTCGAGCGTATCATGGGGCAGATGCAGCAAGGCGTTGAAAAGCCGCGGCCTAAAATTGAGTTTGAGGTGGGTGAGTTGGTCCGTGTGAAAGAAGGCCCGTTTGCCGACTTTAACGGCACTGTTGAAGAAGTGCTGTACGACAAATCACGGCTGCGTGTGTCTGTTACCATTTTTGGTCGGGCCACACCGGTGGAACTGGAATTTCACCAGGTAGAGAAACTGTAACAGTTTTGTGCAGATGCATGTTTGCATCTGCTGATACGAATAAACGCATGAATATGTTTTTCCCCTGCATATTCATGGCTGATTAAACAGGGGAATTTGAAACGGGGAGTTTGCCTGCGCTGCAGGTCAAACGTTGGACCCGTAAGGAGAATCAAGCATGGCGAAGAAAATCGTCGGCTTTATCAAGCTGCAAATTCCGGCTGGTAAGGCAAACCCATCACCACCCGTCGGCCCGGCACTGGGTCAGCGTGGTTTGAACATTATGGAGTTCTGCAAGGCATTTAATGCGCAGACTCAAAGTGTGGAGCCTGGTTTGGCATTGCCCGTGGTGATCACGGCTTATGCTGACAAGTCTTTTACTTTCATTATCAAAACTCCTCCTGCTGGCGTGCTGATCAAAAAAGCAATCAAGCTGGAAAAAGGGTCCAGCAATCCGCTGAAAGATAAGGTCGGTAAGATTACCCGTGCTCAGTTGGAAGAAATTGCCAAGACCAAAATGAAAGATCTGACAGCAGCCGATCTGGATGCCGCTGTGCGTACCATTGCTGGTACGGCACGTTCCATGGGTGTGACTGTGGAGGGTGTGAAATGAGTAAAGTTTCCAAACGCGTAAAAGCCTTTGAAGGCAAAGTGGACAGCACCAAGCTGTACCCGATTACAGATGCTTTGAATCTGGTTAAAGAATGTGCCAATGCCAAGTTTGACGAGTCTGTCGACGTGGCGGTGCAACTCGGTATTGACGCACGTAAGTCAGACCAGGTGGTTCGCGGCGCAGTGGTTCTGCCCAACGGTACCGGCAAAACCAAGCGTGTTGCGGTGTTTACCCAGGGCGCGAAAGCTGAAGAAGCCAAAGCTGCTGGTGCTGATATTGTCGGTATGGATGACCTGGCTGAACAGGTTAAAGCAGGCAACATCAATTTTGATGTGGTGATTGCCTCTCCGGATGCGATGCGCGTGGTTGGTACACTGGGCCAGATTTTGGGTCCCCGTGGTTTGATGCCTAACCCTAAAGTCGGTACGGTAACGCCTGATGTGGCGACTGCGGTGAAAAATGCCAAGGCTGGTCAGGTGCAGTTCCGTGTTGACAAGGCCGGTATCATTCACAGCACAATCGGCCGTCGTTCATTTGACGCTGAGCAGCTCAAAGGTAATCTGGCTGCACTGGTTGATGCGCTGAATAAGGCCAAGCCTGCCAGCAGCAAAGGACAGTACCTGAAAAAGGTTGCTGTATCTTCGACCATGGGCATTGGTGTGCGCGTGGATGTAGCTTCTTTGTCGGCTTAATTGCAGGCAGGTAAAGACACATGTAGGTAAAGGGCTGACGCAGCGGCAACGCGGCGTTAGCCGTAAAGAGTTTGGTGGGCTGGTTTTGCTGGATGTGAAACCAGGTCATCGAAGACCGTTGGCGCAAAACAAGGTGTTTTGCTTAAAACAACAGCCAACGCAGATGGCGGTCCCGCTGGAATGGATGATGACAAAATGGATCAGCGTGTAAACGCCATTTTGGATTGTTCCTGAACAGAGGTCTCGCTGCAACAGGTGCATGTATGGCCTTCGGGTGATACATGTTTTGAAAGGAGTAGACCTTGAGTCTTAATCGCAGTGAAAAAGAAGCGGTTGTGGCAGAAGTCCAATCGCTTGCCGCGAAAGCTCAAACACTCGTGATGGCGGAATACCGCGGCGTTGTGGTTGGTGATATGACCAACCTGCGTGCGAAGGCCCGTGAGCAAGGTGTGAACCTGCGTGTTTTAAAGAATACGCTGGTACGCCGTGCTGTGGCTGGAACACCATTTGAAGCCGCGGCTGACCAGATGGTCGGTCCGCTGATCTATGGTTTTTCTGAAGATGCAGTGGCAGCAGCCAAAGTGCTGGCTGACTTTGCAAAAGACAACGCGGCTTTGGTGCTCAAAGCTGGTGTCTATGACGGAAAAGCACTGGATGTGAACGGTGTAAAACAGCTTGCCAATATTCCTACCAAGGAAGTTTTGTTGGCACAGTTGCTGGGCTTGATGCAGTCTCCCATTTCCGGCCTGGCCCGGGTATTGGCTGCTGTGGCAAAACAGAAAGAGGAAGCGGCCGCCTGATTTTTTCAGGGGTGCCGTTTGGCGCATGTCCTGTATGGCACTATGGCCTTGCAGAATGTGAAAGAACTTATAGTTTAGGAAACGATTATCATGGCATTTGATAAAGACGCATTTTTGACCGCTCTGGAGAGCATGTCCGTTATGGAACTCAATGAAGTGGTCAAAGCAATTGAAGAAAAATTTGGTGTATCCGCTGCAGCTATGGCTGTTGCAGGTCCTGCTGCTGGCGGCGGTGCTGCTGCTGCTGAAGAAAAGACCGAATTCGACGTGATTCTGACTGAAACTGGCGGCAACAAAGTTGCAGTCATTAAAGCTGTCCGCGAAATCACCGGTCTGGGCCTGAAAGAAGCTAAAGATCTGGTTGATGGCGCACCGAAGCCTGTTAAGGAAGCTGCTTCCAAGGATGATGCTGAAGCTGCCAAGAAGAAACTGGAAGAAGCCGGCGCGAAAGTCGAGCTCAAGTAAGATACAGTTGTATCGACTGGCTGGAGGCCTTTTGAGGCCCCCAGCCTTTTGCGCTTTCTTTTTTTGTATAGATTTCTGGGGATCTCAAAAAGAGCGTAGTTGAAAGATTCCTGTTTTGCAGGGATTTTGCAAGTGCCCTCTTATCCGACTGCAGAGGGACGACTTTGGTCGGACTGCCCGACGGGTTTCATTGAAAACCGTCCGCGGCAGTTGTCAGCCAGAGGTTGGTAGTGGCCAACCGCCCGAGTCTCAACCGGATTTTAACGAGAAGTGCGCGCTTTTTGAAGCGCCTGTGAGAATTTTTGCACTTTCAACCCGGTCGCCAGTCGCTTCGTCAGCCCATCGGAGAAATCAATGGCGTATTCCTTCACTGAACGCAAGCGTATTCGCAAGAGCTTTGGCAAACGCGAAAGTGTTCTGGATGTTCCTTATTTGCTGAGCATGCAAAAAGATGCCTACCGCGCATTTTTGCAAGCCGATGTCCCACCCCGTAAGCGCAAGCCCGAAGGGCTGCAGGCCGCTTTTGAGTCTGCTTTCCCGATCGTGTCGCACAACGGGTTTGTGGAAATGAAGTTTGTTGAATACAACCTGGTGCGTCCGGTGTTTGATGTGCGCGAGTGTCAGCAGCGTGGTTTGACGTTTTCGTCGGCTGTGCGCGCCAAAGTGCAACTGATTATTTATGATCGTGAAGCCGCCGAAGGCCGCAACGGCACCAAAGTTGTGAAAGAGATTAAAGAGCAGGAAGTTTACATGGGCGAAGTTCCGCTCATGACCGATAACGGCTCTTTTGTGATCAATGGTACCGAGCGTGTGATTGTCAGCCAGTTGCATCGCTCTCCTGGCGTGTTTTTTGAGCACGACAAGGGTAAAACCCACGCTTCGGGCAAGCTGTTGTTCTCCGCACGTATTATTCCTTACCGTGGTTCCTGGTTGGATTTTGAGTTTGATCCGAAGGATCTGCTGTACTTCCGTGTTGACCGCCGTCGTAAGATGCCGGTGACCATTTTGCTGAAAGCCATTGGTCTGGATTCTGAACAGATTCTGGCAAACTTCTATGTCAATGACACCATGCATCTGATGGATGCCGGTGCGCAGATGGATTTTGTGCCGGAGCGTCTGAAAGGTGAAGTGGCGCGTTTTGATATCACCAACAAAAAGGGCGAGGTCATTGTTGCCAAAGACAAGCGCATTACCGCACGTCATGTGCGCGAAATGGAAGAATCAGGCACCAAGACGGTCAGCGTGCCAGAAGATTACCTGTTGGGTCGTGTGCTGGCTAAAAATGTCATTGATGAAAGCACAGGCGAACTGATTGCCCGCGCCAATGATGAGCTGACAGAGTCGCTGCTGAAAAAGCTGCGTGATGCAGGCATTGATAAGATTGAGTGCATTTATACCAATGATCTGGATCAGGGTGCTTATATCTCCCAGACGCTGCGTATTGATGAAACAGCAGACCAGTTTGCCGCACGTGTGGCGATTTACCGCATGATGCGTCCTGGTGAGCCGCCGACAGAAGATGCGGTGGAAGCACTGTTCAATCGCCTGTTCTTCAGCGAAGACAGTTACGATCTGTCCCGTGTGGGGCGTATGAAGTTCAACGCCCGTTTGGGGCGCAGTGAGCTGACTGGCGCAATGACGCTGTCGAACGATGATATTTTCGAAGTGGTCAAGGTGCTGGTCGAGTTGCGTAATGGCCGTGGCCAGGTGGATGATATTGATCACTTGGGGAATCGCCGTGTACGTTGCGTGGGTGAACTGGCCGAAAACCAGTACCGCTCAGGTCTGGCACGTATTGAAAAAGCAGTGAAAGAGCGTTTGGGCCAGGCAGAAACTGAAGCGTTGATGCCGCATGACCTGATCAACTCCAAGCCAATTTCTGCCGCGCTGAAAGAGTTCTTCGGCTCTTCACAGTTGTCGCAGTTCATGGACCAGACCAACCCGCTTTCGGAAATTACGCACAAACGCCGTGTTTCCGCTTTAGGCCCAGGTGGTTTGACACGTGAACGCGCTGGCTTTGAAGTGCGCGACGTGCACCCGACACACTATGGTCGCTTGTGCCCGATTGAAACGCCTGAAGGCCCGAACATTGGTTTGATCAACTCTCTGGCGCTGTACGCACGTCTGAATGAGTATGGCTTCCTGGAAACGCCTTACCGCCGCGTGGTGGATCAGAAGGTGACCGCGCAGATTGATTATCTGTCCGCCATTGAAGAAGGCAAATACATCATTGCTCAGGCCAATGCTGCGCTGGATAAAAATGGCAAGCTGGTTGATGAGCTGGTGTCTGCCCGTGAAAACGGCGAGTCTGTTTTGACGACACCAGAGCGTATTCAGTACATGGACGTGGCGCCAACTCAGATTGTTTCGGTGGCGGCGTCTTTGGTGCCGTTCCTGGAGCACGATGACGCCAACCGCGCCTTGATGGGTGCCAACATGCAGCGTCAGGCGGTGCCTGTGCTGCGTCCGGAAAAGGCATTTGTCGGTACCGGTATTGAACGCGTGTCGGCTAAAGACTCGGGCACCGTGGTTGCTGCACGCCGTGGCGGTGTGGTGGATTATGTGGATGCCAACCGTATTGTGGTGCGTGTGAATGACGCGGAAACCACAGCCGGTGAAGTTGGCGTGGATATCTACAACCTGATCAAGTATCAGCGTTCCAACCAGAACACCAACATCCATCAGCGTCCTATCGTTAAGCGTGGTGATGCAGTTGAATCCGGCGATGTGATCGCCGACGGCGCTTCAACCGACCTGGGTGAGCTGGCGCTGGGGCAGAACATGCTGATCGCGTTCATGCCCTGGAACGGCTATAACTTCGAAGACTCGGTGATGCTTTCTGAACGGGTTGTCGCAGAAGACCGTTATACCTCGGTTCATATTGAAGAGCTGGTGGTGATGGCGCGTGATACCAAGCTGGGTGCAGAAGAAATCACACGTGATATCCCGAACCTGTCCGAGCAGCAACTGGCTCGTCTGGATGACTCCGGTATCGTGTTTGTCGGTGCTGAAGTGCAGCCTGGTGATGTGCTGGTTGGCAAGGTAACGCCCAAGGGTGAAACCCAGCTGACGCCGGAAGAAAAACTGCTGCGAGCCATTTTTGGCGAAAAAGCCTCTGATGTGAAAGACACGTCATTGCGTGTGGAGCAGGGAACGCAAGGTACTGTGATTGATGTGCAGGTGTTTACCCGTGAAGGTATTCAGCGTGATAAACGTGCGCAACAGATCATTGATGATGAGCTGAAACGCTACCGTCTGGACCTGAACGACCAGTTGCGTATTGTGGAAGCCGATGCATTCCTGCGTATTGAAAAACTGCTGTTGGGCCAAAAAGTTAACGGCGGTCCCAAAAAACTGGCGAAGGGCTCCACCATTGACAAGGCTTATCTGGACAGCGTGGAAAAATACCACTGGTATGACATTCGTCCGACAGATGAAACCCTGGCACAACAGCTTGAGGAAATCAAACACACGGTTGAGCAGCAACGCCACCTGTTTGATCTGGCGTTTGAAGAAAAGCAACGCAAGCTCACACAGGGTGACGAACTGCCTGCCGGCGTGCTGAAGATGGTCAAGGTTTACTTGGCCGTTAAACGCCGTTTGCAGCCTGGCGACAAGATGGCCGGCCGTCATGGTAACAAGGGTGTGGTCTCCAAGATCACCCCGATTGAAGATATGCCTTACATGGCTGACGGTACAGCGGTTGACGTGGTTCTGAACCCGCTGGGCGTGCCTTCACGTATGAACGTCGGGCAGGTGCTGGAAGTGCACCTGGGCTGGGCAGCTAAAGGGCTGGGTGAGCGTATCAATGAAATGGTGCGCAAAGAAGCCAGCCGCAAAGAGTTGCAGGCTTTCCTTGAGAAAATCTACAACGAGTCCAGCGGCAAGCGTGAAGAGTTCAGCGAGTTGACCGATGCGCAGTTTAAGGAAATGATTGGCAACCTCTCAAAGGGTATTCCGTTTGCCACCCCGGTGTTTGACGGTGGACAGGAAGAGGACATTTACAGCCTGCTGCAACTGGCCTATCCGGAAGATATCGCACAGGCCAAGGGCCTGAACGAACGTCGTACCCAGACCACTTTGTACGATGGCCGTACCGGTGAGGCGTTTGACCGTCAGGTTACCGTTGGCTATATGCATTACCTGAAACTGCACCATCTGGTTGACGACAAGATGCACGCACGTTCAACCGGCCCATACAGCCTGGTAACGCAGCAGCCTCTGGGCGGTAAAGCACAGTTCGGCGGACAGCGTTTTGGTGAGATGGAAGTGTGGGCGCTGGAAGCTTATGGTGCCGCTTACGTCTTGCAGGAAATGCTGACCGTGAAGTCTGATGACGTGCAGGGCCGTACCAAGGTGTACGAGAACATCGTCAAGGGCGAGCATGCGATTGATGCCGGTATGCCGGAGTCGTTCAATGTGCTGGTTAAAGAAATTCGTTCGCTCGGTATCGATATCGAACTTGAGCGCAACTAACAGGGTTAAGGAGAGAAGTAAACATGAAAGCACTGCTCGACCTGTTCAAGCAATTTACGCCGGATGAACATTTTGATGCCATCCGTATTGGTGTCGCCTCGCCCGAAAAGATCCGTTCATGGTCTTTCGGCGAAGTGAAAAAACCAGAAACCATTAACTACCGCACTTTCAAGCCGGAGCGCGATGGTCTGTTCTGCGCCAAAATTTTTGGCCCGATCAAAGACTATGAATGCTTGTGCGGCAAATATAAACGCCTGAAATATCGCGGTGTGATCTGCGAAAAATGCGGTGTGGAAGTCACTCAGTC
Organism: Saezia sanguinis; assembly: GCF_963921665.1. Taxonomy (NCBI): domain Bacteria; kingdom Pseudomonadati; phylum Pseudomonadota; class Betaproteobacteria; order Burkholderiales; family Saeziaceae; genus Saezia; species Saezia sanguinis. Next base: position 215,080 of record NZ_CAWUGC010000016.1, on the reverse strand, counting down.
CAAAGTGCGTCGCGAACGCATGGGCCACATTGAGTTGGCTTCTCCGGTTGCGCACATCTGGTTTCTGAAGTCGTTGCCGTCCCGTCTGGGGCTGGTACTGGATATGACGCTGCGTGATATTGAACGCGTGTTGTATTTTGAAGCTTATGTGGTGGTTGATCCTGGTATGACGCCGCTGAAAAAGTTCAGCATCATGTCAGAAGAAGACTATGACGCCAACGTGCTCGAGTACGGCGACGAATTTGTGGCGCTGATGGGCGCTGAAGGTATCAAGCGTCTGCTGACAGAAATGAATCTGGATGCGGAAATTGAGCGCCTGCGCGGTGACATGACCGGTGCCGAAATGAAGGTCAAGAAAAACTCCAAGCGCCTTAAAGTGCTGGAAGCCTTCAAAAAATCAGGCATCAAGCCTGACTGGATGGTGCTGGAAGTACTGCCTGTGCTGCCGCCGGACCTGCGTCCGCTGGTGCCGCTGGATGGCGGGCGTTTTGCAACGTCCGATCTGAACGATCTGTATCGCCGTGTGATTAACCGCAACAACCGCCTGAAACGGTTGCTGGAGTTGAAGGCGCCTGAAATCATCATGCGTAACGAAAAACGCATGCTGCAGGAAGCCGTTGACTCATTGCTGGATAATGGCCGCCGTGGTAAGGCGATGACCGGTGCCAACAAGCGTGCGCTGAAGTCTCTGGCCGACATGATCAAAGGTAAGAGCGGTCGTTTCCGTCAGAACCTGCTGGGTAAACGTGTGGACTATTCAGGCCGTTCGGTGATTACCGTGGGTCCGGATCTGAAGTTGCACCAGTGCGGTCTGCCTAAGCTGATGGCGCTGGAGCTGTTCAAGCCGTTTATTTTCAGCCGCCTGGAAAAAATGGGGGTTGCCACCACCATCAAAGCAGCGAAGAAAGAGGTTGAAGCCGGTACGCCAATTGTCTGGGATATTCTGGAAGAGGTGATTAAAGAGCATCCGGTGTTGCTCAACCGTGCACCAACGCTGCACCGTCTGGGTATTCAGGCGTTTGAGCCGGTGCTGATTGAAGGCAAGGCATTGCGTTTGCACCCACTGGTGTGTGCGGCGTTCAACGCTGACTTTGACGGTGACCAGATGGCTGTGCACGTGCCGTTGTCGATTGAAGCGCAAATGGAAGCCCGTGTGCTGATGCTGTCTTCCAACAACGTGTTGTTCCCGGCCAGTGGTGAGCCTTCCATTGTGCCTTCGCAGGACGTGGTGCTGGGTCTGTATTATGCAACCCGTGAAAAGGTGAACGCGCTGGGCGAAGGCATGATGTTCTCTGACATTGCTGAAGTTCAGCGTGCGCTGGATAACCATGTTGTCGAACTGACGGCCAAGGTCTGGGTGCGTATTCCGGAATACACCAAGAACGCTGAAGGCGGTTACGACAGCAAACCGGTGGCGCGCCATACAACGGTGGGCCGTGCGCTGCTGTCACAGATTCTGCCCAAAGGCTTGCCGTTTGAGCTGATTGACCGTGCATTGAAGAAGAAGGAAATCTCCAGGCTCATCAATGCATCGTTCCGTCGCTGCGGCCTGAAAGAAACCGTGATTCTGGCTGACCAGTTGCTCAATCAGGGCTATCGCCTGTCGACCAAAGGCGGTATTTCAATTGCCATTGACGACATGCTGGTGCCCCAGGCGAAGAGCGCGATCATTGGTCGGGCTGAAAATGAAGTCAAGGAAATTGAGCATCAATACGCTTCCGGTCTGGTGACTGCAGGTGAACGCTACAACAAAGTGGTTGACATCTGGGGTAAGGCCGGGGACGAGGTCGGCAAGGTCATGATGGCGCATCTGGCCAAGGAAAAGGTTGAAGATCATACGGGTAAAGAAGTTGAGCAGGAGTCTTTCAACTCGATCTATATGATGGCCGATTCCGGCGCCCGTGGTTCTGCTGCACAGATTCGCCAGCTGGCTGGTATGCGTGGTTTGATGGCCAAGCCGGACGGCTCCATTATTGAGACACCGATTACGGCGAACTTCCGTGAAGGCCTGAACGTTGCTCAGTACTTTATTTCCACCCACGGTGCACGTAAAGGTCTGGCCGATACAGCGTTGAAAACCGCAAACTCCGGTTATTTGACGCGTCGTCTGGTCGATGTGACACAGGATCTGGTGGTGACCGAAGATGATTGCGGCACGCTGGACGGTGTGAGCATGCGTGGTCTGATGGAAGGTGGCGAAGTGGTTGAATCACTGCGTGACCGTATTCTGGGGCGCGTGGCCGTAGCCGATGTGGTCAACCCTGAAACACGCGAAGTGCTGGTTCCGGCTGGGCAGATGCTTGATGAGGATGCGCTCGACAAGATCGAAGCCGTAGGCGTGGATGAAGTGAAGGTTCGCACACCGTTGACCTGCGGCACCCGCTATGGCCTGTGTGCCAAGTGCTATGGGCGCGATCTGGGCCGTGGCTCGCTGGTGAACATTGGCGAAGCGGTGGGTGTGGTTGCTGCCCAGTCCATTGGGGAACCTGGAACACAGCTGACCATGCGTACATTCCACATCGGGGGGGCGGCTTCCCGTGCTGCCGTGGCTTCCAGCATTGAAGCCAAGGCAACCGGCGTGATCCGCTTTAACGCCGCCATGCGTTATGTGACCAATGGCAAGGGTGATCTGGTTGTCATTTCCCGTTCCGGTGAAATGCTGATTACCGATGAGCATGGCCGTGAGCGTGAGCGCCATAAGGTACCTTACGGTGCCATCATGCAGGTGAAAGATGGTGATCAGGTGAAACCAGGTGCCATTCTGGCCAACTGGGATCCGCTGACACGTCCGATCATTACCGAATTTGCCGGGACCATCCGGTTTGAAAATGTGGAAGAAGGCGTTACCGTTGCCAAACAGATGGACGAGGTTACCGGCCTGTCCACGCTGGTGGCGATTGACCCAAAACGCCGTGGCTCCAGTAAAGTGGTAGCACGTCCGCAGGTCAAGCTGTTGGATGCTTCTGGCAAGGAAGTGAAGATTCCTGGTACCGACCACTCGGTGACCATTGGCTTCCAGGTGGGCGCTTTGATCCAGGTGCGCGATGGTCAGGAAGTTCATCCGGGCGAAGTGCTGGCACGTATCCCGGTTGAAGGTCAGAAAACCCGCGATATTACCGGTGGTTTGCCCCGTGTGGCCGAGTTGTTCGAAGCACGCAGTCCGAAAGACAAAGGGATGCTGGCTGAGGTGACAGGTACCGTGTCGTTTGGTAAAGAAACCAAGGGCAAAGTACGGTTGCAAATTACCGATCTGGACGGCAATGTGTTTGAAGACCTGGTGCCTAAGGACAAAAACATTCTGGTGCACGAAGGCCAGGTGGTGAACAAGGGCGAGCAGGTGGTTGACGGTCCGGCAGATCCGCAGGATATTCTGCGCCTGTTGGGTGTCGAAGCTCTGGCAACCTATATTGTGGACGAAGTGCAGGATGTTTACCGTTTGCAGGGTGTGAAGATCAACGACAAGCACATTGAAGTGATTGTGCGTCAGATGCTGCGCCGTGTGCAGGTTGATAATCCGGGCGATTCCACCTACATCATTGGAGAACAGGTTGAGCGCTCAGAAATCCTGGATACCAACGACAAGTTGCGCTCACAGGATAAGCTGCCTGCAACCTACCATGATTTGCTGCTGGGTATCACCAAGGCCTCTCTGTCGACGGATTCGTTCATCTCTGCGGCATCGTTCCAGGAAACAACCCGCGTGCTGACCGAAGCGGCCATCATGGGTAAACGTGATGAACTGCGTGGTCTGAAAGAAAACGTCATTGTGGGGCGTCTGATTCCGGCGGGTACGGGTATGGCCTACCATCAGGCACGCAAGTACAAGCTTGAGACAGAAGAGATCGAACGGCGCTCTGTTGCTCTGGCCGAAGCCCAGGATGCCGCAGCCAAAGAGTTGCAGGCACTGGAAGAAAGCCAGCCGACAGCGGAAAATCAGGAAGATGCAACACCTCCACAGGAGTGATGCCATCAACGTGATTTTTTGAAAAAAGCGGTTGATTAAAGGGAGTGGAAACACTCCCTTTTTCTTTTTCCAAAACACAACATGTAATCAATTACGCGTTGATAATTTATTTAAATTCATGTAATATTGTAAAATTTAATTACATGTGCTCTTGTACGCGTTATTAAACGTGTTGAAAATTATGCATTTCTGTGTACAATGGATATACAGAAATCAATCGACAATGGGCTTAACGGAAAAGGAGAGTTGCTATGGGAATCATTGGCTGGGTTTTGTTGGCTCTGGTCGTTATTGGCGTGATCTGGGGTATTTCCTCCTATAACAAACTGGTGTTTGCACGCAATGAAATCAATAACGCGTTTGGGCAGATTGATGTGCAGCTTAAAAGGCGTTATGACCTGATTCCGAATCTGGTCGAAGTAGCGCGTAAATATGTGCAGCATGAGCGGGAAACGTTAGAGGCTGTCATTGGGGCTCGCAACCAGGCATCTCAGGCACGCGATGCCATTCATGGCCAACCTTCCGGTGCGGGGATAGGGCAGATTGCCGCATTGGCTGCTGCTGATGGAGCGCTGGGGTCTGCACTCGGGCGCCTGATGGCTGTGGTGGAAGGTTATCCGGAGTTGAAGGCAGACCAGAATCTGCGTGAGCTTTCTGAGGAACTGACGACAACTGAAAACCGCATTGGATTTGCGCGCCAGGCATATAACGATGTGGTGCTGGACTATAACAACAAGGCACAGCAGTTCCCTGAAGTGATTGTGGCTAACCTGTTTAGTTTCAAGCCGATGGAAATGCTGCAATCCACCGAGTCACCAGAAGAACGTCAGGCGGTTAAGGTTCAGTTCTGACATTCTGAGTTCACCAAAGAAAGGTAAATGCCATGCTGTTTCGCCAGCATCAACGTGTAGCCAAACAATCAACAAGCATGCTTGTTGTATTGTTTGCTGCGCTGATTCTGGGTATGGTGGTTGTTACCAATGCAGCGCTGGCCGTGGCATGGATCATCAGTACAGCAGGCTCAACCAATTTTCCTAAACTGTTTTTTGTCGTGAATACCGGCGTGGTGCTGTTGTATGTTTTTGGCAGTTATGCCATAGAGGCATGGCACTTGAGCGACGGCGGCGCTTATTTGGCGCTTCAGGCTGGTGGGGTGGAGATTACAGAGCCTCAGAACATTTACGAAAAACGTCTATGCAATGTGGTTATGGAGGTTGCCATTGCTGCCGGCATACGCCCTCCGCGCATTTTTGTATTGCGCTCAGAAGAGGCCATCAACGCATTTGCCGCAGGGTGGGATATTCAGGACGCCATCATTGCAGTAACCCAAGGCTCGATCGAACGGTTGTCGCGGGATGAGCTGCAAGGTGTGGTTGCGCACGAATTCAGCCATATTGTGCACGGGGATATCCGTTTGAATATGACGCTGATGGGCATGGTTCTGGGGCTGCAAATGGTTTATAACCTGGGGCGGGCAGTTGTTGCATCCCTTCGCGATGGTATTGGCTGGATCAGAGCTGTATTGGTGTTGACGGTCGGATCTGCCCTGATGCTGGTCGGCTGGTTGGGCTGGCTGGCCGGTCGGATATTGTATGCAAGTGTGTCGCGCCAGCGGGAATTTCTGGCAGATGCTTCGGCGGTGAAGTACACGCGTTTGACAAAGGGGCTTGCCGGCGCCTTGCAGAAAATTGCCTTTCAGCAGCAAACCGAACGTGATCAGATTCAACGCAAACAGGCACAGGCGTTGGCACCGCTGTTTTTGCATTTCAGCTTGAATTCCAGGTGGTTTGCTACACACCCTCCGATTGTCGAAAGGCTGAAACGGTTAGGCGTTTCCTATGCACAACGCAAAGAGCTGCCAGCCGATGACGTGCAAAAGTTCAGTTCGGATGAGTTTTTTTCTGCCCACCTGGTGCCAGATGCCGCAGTGACGCCTGCATTACGTGATGTTCCGGTACAGTGGGCAGAAGATCTGCCGTATGTGGAAAATGTTCTGAAGTACGACCTGCCCGATACACCATTGCCCGAAATAGAGTGGCCGGGGAACATACCGATACAGCAGTTTGTGGCGGAGGAGCGGCTTCAAAATGGCAGGATTTTGTTGAGCAAAGCATTGCCCGTTGAGCAGCTCATGGGGGCTTTGCTGGCATTTTGGGTCATAGAAGGCGGAGAAAAGCAGCAAAAAATCTGGGAAGATTTGTGTCACAACAATAAAGGGCGGGTTCAAACCTTGATGCTGGAAAGTGTGTTCAGCCTGAATTTGAAAGTGCGTGAACCTATATTTGAAGGATTGATTACCCAGATGGAAGGTTGGCCGCGCGAGCAGCATCAGCAACTGGTTGAGCGGGCACTGGTGCTTTTGCGCAGCTATGCTTATGCGGTGCCGCGTGGTTGGCTGCGTCTGGCTGTCACGCGGTATTGGCTGCGTGAAAACAAGAAACGCCAATCCATCATTTACCATTCGTTTGAGCAGGTGAAAGATGCTGTGGCCGTTTTGAGCACACTGCTGGCAAAATGCCTGGAAATTCCAGATGAAGCGCAATGGATGAAAAAAGTCTATAGCCGGCTTAAGCTCACAGATATGCCAGAGGTTAGTATGGATGCCGATCAATTACGCACCGCGGTTTTGAAAATGCATCGCCTGGCGCTCATGGTGATGCCGACACTGATCAAGGTGTGGATGCATGAGTGGGAGGCAGTGGCAACCGATCGCAACCCGATACAACTGCAGCGGGATGCAGATACCTTCCGGCTCATGTGTGATCTGTTGGATACGCCACGCCCACCGCGCTTAATTGCGTGGCACGAAACGCCGTCCATGTATTAACAATGCCCTGATACACCCTCGGCAAAGATCAGGATGAATACTTGAATGTCAGAAAGCATCTGGCGGTATAAGCTTTAAAACATCGGGGTAGATCAACCTCTGTGCTTGCAAATGCAGCAGTTACGTGTCGGCGTTGTACCTGCACTTTTTAGTTGCTTGGCGGCATCAGGTAAAATTCCAGCGTTCTGCCGGTTCAGATGCTTTCATGTGCATTGATCCCGTAGTTCACTGTAGGCCTGATGTTCTGATCATGCAGCGCCAGTTATTCAATTTTCATGACGGCTTTATGCAACCTCCTGCTCTGGCGACACAGTTACTCAAAACGGCTGAGATTGTTCGGCAGGTTACGGGTGGGCAGTCGCTGGACAAAGCGCTGGACAGCGTTGACAGTGCATTGCGGCCCGGGGTGCAGGCATTGTCGTTTTACACATTGCGGCATCTGGGGTTGTCCCAGGCCTTGCTTGCCGCTTTGACCCAAAAAGCGCCGCCGTCGGCTGTTCAGGCCTTGTTGTGGGTTGTGCTGGCTTTATGTGCCAGTGAGGAAAGTGAAGGTTCGCAAACGGCAGCGCACACAGGGGTACCTTATTACAAACCATACGTTCTGGGAAGCCAGGCAGTACAGGCGGCAAAGTCGTTGCCGAAAACACGGGCATTTGCGCCATTGGTCAATGGTGTTGTGCGCCGGTTTTTACGTGAGCGGGATACTTTGCTGGCACAAGTCAGGCAGCACAGCGAATCAGCCAGATGGGCGTTTCAACCATGGTGGATTGCCCGTGTGCGATCAGACTGGCCGGATGTGTGGCAGGCCATTTTGCGCACGGCGCAACAGCCTTCACCGATGACGCTACGTGTCAATGCGCAATGGGGCTCAGCCCAGCAGGCCGTTAAGCTGCTGCAGGAAAAAGGGATTGAGGTGCGTGTGGCCGGCCCTTACGCTGTTGAGCTGCAAACGCCGATGCCTGTAGAAAGCATCCCAGAGTTTACGCAAGGCCATTTTTCAGTGCAGGCGGCTGCAGCCCAATTGGCTGCGCCGTTGCTGTTGCAGCAGGAATGGGTGCGCCGGTTGGCTCGCTTGGGAACACCCTTACGCGTTTTGGATGCGTGTGCAGCACCTGGCGGCAAAACGGCACATATGCTGGAGATGATGCCAGAGGGTAGTATCGATGTTGTGGCGTTGGATGTTGACGCACAGCGGCTGCAAAAGGTAGAGGAAACACTGGCCCGGATTCACCGGAGTGCCGAGTTGCGCGCAGCAGATGCGGCCAGTGCGGATGCATTTGGCGCAGATGAAACGTTTGATGCCATCTTACTGGATGCGCCATGCACCGCTTCAGGTATTGTGCGCAGACACCCTGATATCAGGTGGTTGCGCCGGGAGAGTGATGTGGCGGAGCTGTCTGCCCAACAGCGACGGTTATTGCAGACTTTATGGCCGCGGCTGGCTCCTGGTGGCAGGCTTTTGTACTGTACCTGTTCTCTCTTCAAGGCCGAAGGGGAAGAAAACGCACAAAACTTTGTTCTGGGGCACAATGATGCCAGCAGGTTACCAGCGCCCGGGCATATTTTGCCATTGGCTGCGACAGATCAACACCAGATGGCCTGTGATCTCGAAAACGGGGAACAGGGCGCATTGACAGCGACAGACGGGTTTTATTACGCGTTGTTTGAAAAATGAGCTTAACGGCAAATCGGCACTCTTCGCAGAATGTGGGTATGCTCACCAGGTTATGGTGCTGGTGTGGCATTGTGCTGTTTTGTCTTTTGGGCGCATGGTCTGCTGGCGTATGGTCTGCGGAGCGCAGCAGAATCTCTTTATTACAGATACAGGCAGACCAGGGTGCACTTTATTTGAATGCCGAAATTGAGCTGGTTTTGCCTGACGTGGTACAGGAGGCTCTGCATAAAGGAATCGCATTGCACTTTAATGCATCGGCTGAAATTGAACGTGTGCGCTGGTACTGGTTTGATGCTGTGGATGCACAGGAAAGCAAATCGGTACGGTTGACTTTTCAGCCGTTGTTGCAGCGTTACCGGGTGACCATCGGCGGCTTGGGCCAGACGTTTGCCACCCTACCCGAAGCATTGAATTTTGTCGGACATATTTCGCATTGGCGGATTGCCGATGCTGATGTATTGAATAGCTCTGGAGATAAAAAACTGGTTTTCATTTTTGAACTGGATCGCTCCCGTTTGCCCAGGTTGTTTCAAGTGGGGGTTGCGGATCAGGAGGAATGGGGCCTGTCTTTGAAGCAGGAAGTTGATTTGCAGATTTCTGGGGGTGGTCAATGAGTGACAATGAAGACCGCTCCAGACAGTCTGTCAAAAAAGCGATGCGCTGGGTCTGGATACTGTCGTTAAGCGCGACAGCATGTCTGGTTGCAGCACTGCTGTTTTTACTGGCTCAGACAACGGGAAATCAGGACCTTTACATTAATTATTTTGGCTGGCTGGTTGGTATCAATATCACCATTGCGGCCATATTGTTGCTGGTGTTGGTCTGGGCCTCCGTGCGGCTGCTGGTGCGGCTGAAAAAAGGGCGGTTTGGCAGCCGGCTACTGGTGAAGCTGGCCGCTATATTTGTGATAGTCGGGTTTCTGCCAGGGTTGTTTGTGTATGCTGTGTCGTACCAGTTTGTATCGCGCAGCATAGAAACCTGGTTTGACGTCAAGGTGGAAGGCGCACTGGACGCCGGGTTAAAACTGGGGCGGGCATCTTATGATGCGCAGTTGAAAGACCTGGTGAACAAAACACAGGTGGTTGCGTATCAGCTGGCGCAAATGTCTGAGTCTGCTGCTATTTTGCAGATGGACCTGTTCCGTCAGCAATTGGAAGTGGACGACATGGCATTATTGAATCTCAATGGTGAGATTCTGGGTGCATCCGGCACGTCCAGCTATCGGTTGCAGCCAGCTAAACCATTGACATCTGTCATGCGGGCAGAGCTGATGCAGCAACGGGTCATGTCGGGCATAGAGGATAACGAAGATGGCGCTTCACCCAAAATGTGGGCGCTGGCGATTGTTCCCATCAGCATCTATGACGTCACGGGGCAGGTTCGTGTTCTGCGGGTTTCCAATAGCATGCCAGCGGCGCTGGCAGCGAATGCCCGGTCGGTTCAGGAAGCGTACCAGGAGTATCAGGAGCGCGCGCTGGGTCGTGAAGGGTTGCGCCGCATGTACATCGGGACGTTGACGCTGGCGTTAATTCTGGCGGTTTTTGTAGCGGTTGTTCTGGCGGTTGTGCTGGGGCAGCAGCTTTTGCGGCCCTTGCTGATTCTGGCCGAAGGGGTCAGGCAGGTGGGTGCAGGGGATTTAAGCCCCAAACAACTGGTGCATACACACGATGAACTGGGTGGATTGACGCATGCCTTTGCCGATATGACGGACCAATTGCGAGAGGCGCAGATTATCGCTGAAAAAAGCCTTAAGCAGGTCGCAGATGCACGGGCGCACTTGCAGACCATACTGGATAACCTGACAGCCGGGGTGATTGTGCTTGACCGCGCCGGTGCGGTTCAGAGCATCAATCCTGGTGCCGAGCGTATTTTGCGCCAGAATCTGCAGCCCAATGTAGGGCAAACATTGCAGGCCGTGCCTGCTTTGGAAGCATTGGGTAAACGCGTTGCAGAACAATTCTCTACATTGCCGGCCAACCAGGATGCGTATTGGCAGGAGACGTTTGAGCTTGAGGATACCCAGTCAGGCGATAACATTACCGTTGTTGCCCGTGGCGCCTGGCTGGGGGGAACGTTGCAGTTGCTGGTGATAGACGATATCAGTGACATTATTTCTGCGCAGCGCTCTGTTGCCTGGGGTGAAGTGGCGCGCCGTTTGGCGCACGAGATTAAAAACCCGTTAACGCCCATCCAATTATCAGCAGAACGTATTGAACACAAGTTTGCCAGTAAGCTGGAGGATCAGGACCGTGCCGTTTTACAGCGGTCGGTCAAAATGATTGTGGATCAGGTGGACGCGATGAAGCGGCTGGTCAATGAATTCCGGGAATATGCACGTTTACCAGTAGCGGAATTAAAACCACTTGATCTGAATGTGCTGGTGCGTGATATTATTCAGCTATACATAGGCGCACAGCATAAACAGCAAACGCATATTGATGTGATGCTTGCTGCAGACCTTCCGCTGATCAAAGGAGATGCGGCACAACTGAGGCAGGTTCTGCATAACCTGCTGCAGAACGCACTGGATGCAACTGAGGAAAGCCAGACGGGTCAGAAAATTGTAGTGGCAACCCAATACAAGGCGGCTCAGGAAGATGCCCAGTCCGCAGGTCAGGTTTGTTTGATTGTGCGTGACAGTGGATGCGGGTTTTCTGAAAAAATACTGAAACGGGCATTTGAGCCTTATGTCACAACAAAACTGAAGGGTACTGGTTTAGGGCTGGCGGTTGTTAAGAAAATTATGGATGAGCATGGTGCCCGTATTGGTCTGAGCAACCATGTCGATGAGCAAGGAAATATCACAGGCGCACAAGTGCTGCTATCATTTCCAGCATTAGTGATTACTCCCACGCAGCATATGCAGGCATCGCATACAATAGAGTAAACTTTAACGTATATGGCAAAGATACTGATCATTGATGACGAGCTCGGTATTCGAGAGTTGCTTTCAGAAATTCTGAATGATGAAGGACACTCGGTAGAAACCGCACAGAATGCAACAGAAGCTAGGCAGGTTTTATCTGCATTTGGCCCGGATCTGGTGTTGCTGGATATCTGGATGCCCGATACCGATGGGGTTACGCTGCTCAAGGAATGGGGCAGCAGTGGTCAGTTGGTCATGCCTGTCATCATGATGTCAGGGCACGCTACCATTGACACGGCAGTGGAAGCCACCAAAATTGGTGCGATGGCATTTCTTGAAAAGCCCATTACGCTGCAAAAACTACTGAAGGCTGTGGACCAGGCACTGAACCCGGCAAAACCAATGTTGGGCGTTGTGCCTGCGTTGGCTACTGCGGGCAATACAAACACCGTACAAATGGCAGGGGTTGCGATGCAGTCTGCTGCGCAGGCAATGCCGCAGGCGGGTATGCAAAACATGGCGCAGCAGATGGCCGCCCCTGTTGCGGCAACCAATATGCCCGGCAGCTTTGCTGTTGAAGACGAACGCAACCAGCCGGTGCGCAGTTTTAACCTTGACAAACCATTGCGCGAAGCTAGAGATGAATTTGAAACGGTTTACTTTGAATTTCATCTGTACCAAGAAAATGGCAGTATGACCCGTGTGGCGGAGAAGACAGGCCTTGAGCGTACACACCTGTATCGCAAGCTGAAACAATTAGGCATAGATCTTTCTCGGGCAAAACGCACAAATCAAAATTAATCTGCTATACTCCTTCTTCTTTACGTAAGGCCAGATAGCTCAGTTGGTAGAGCAGCGGACTGAAAATCCGCGTGTCGACAGTTCGATTCTGTCTCTGGCCACCAAGTAAAATCAAAAGGTTAGATCATTTGCGATCTGGCCTTTTTTGTTTGTATGCCTGTTATAGAAATAGCATCAAAACGCCGGGCATTTTGATTTCCTGCTGCGGTCATCGCTTTTGACCACTGTTGCAGGGTAGATGGTGTTGGCCAAGGTGTCTGCAATTTTCATGCTGGCCATCCATCAGAAATAATAGACTGCTGCCGAAAAGAATAAAAACCTTTTTTTGGTGGATTTTTGTATTCTTAAAAATGCATGCATATCAATCATCTGTATGCAATAAAGAAAAATACGTCCACAGGCCGTGAAAAAAATAATAAGATATGCATGGTCAATATAGCGATCTCATCGCATAAGAATATTCAAATTCCTCATATATAAAATATCCGGGCACGTTCTGGGCACAATGGCATTGGACAGATTGATGCGTATCAATGTTTCTTGAAACAATAGGCGATGGTGTTGCAAATAACACTTTTTATGAGACGCTAACAGCAATAAATTGCTTTTTCTCAAGGGCGGGTATCAGTACAATTTTAAATAGCCATATTGGTTTCTCACCGTATAAGGGAGCGTGATATGAGTTTTCTAACCAGCTTGAACGAAGGCACGCAGTTTGCCCTTCAATTAATCATTGTCCTCATTTGTTTGTTTTACGGCGCAAAGAAAGGTGGTATTGCGCTAGGGTTGCTGGGTGGTATCGGTCTGGTGGTTCTGGTCTTTGGCTTCAATGTCCAGCCGGGAAAACCTGCCATTGATGTCATGTTGACGATTCTGGCTGTGGTGGTTGCCAGCGCGACGTTACAGGCCAGTGGTGGTCTGGATGTGATGCTGCAGATCGCAGAGAGAATTTTAAGGCGCAACCCCAGGTATGTCAGTCTTCTGGCCCCGTTTGTGACGTTCTTTCTGACTGTATTGTGCGGAACCGGGCACGTTGTTTATACCATGCTCCCGATTATTTATGATATTGCCATTAAAAATGGTATCCGCCCTGAGCGTCCCATGGCGGCATCGTCAATCGCTTCGCAAATGGGGATTATCGCCAGTCCGGTTTCAGTGGCGGTTGTTTCGCTGACAGCGTTCCTGATCAATGCCAACCACCCGCTGGCCGGTTTCGATGGCTATCTTGATTTGCTGAAAATAACGATTCCTTCTTCGCTGTGTGGTGTGTTGGGTATTGGTATTTTCAGTTGGTTCAGAGGGAAAGATCTGGATAAGGACCCTGTGTTCCAGAAGTTCATTTCCAACCCCGAAAACCGGCAGTATGTTTATGGTGAAACAGAAACCCTGCTGGGTAAAAAGCTGCCACGTTCCAACTGGCTGGCCATGTGGATTTTCCTGGGTGCCATTGTCGTGGTTGCTTTGATGGGCGCATACGAAGATCTGCGGCCGGCATGGGAAGGCGCTAACGGCAAGATTACCCGCCTGAATATGGTGAATACCATTCAGATTTTCATGTTGCTTGCCGGGTCGTTTATCCTGATCTTCACACCGACCGATGCGGGCAAGATCGGTAAAAATGAAATTTTCCGCAGCGGTATGATTGCACTGGTTGCGGTGTTCGGGATTTCGTGGATGGCAGATTCCATGTTTGCGGTTCATACACCGATGATCAAAGCCGCTTTGGGTGAAGTGGTGACAGAGCATCCCTGGACGTATGCGGTCATGCTGCTGATCATCTCTAAATTTGTGAACTCGCAGGCGGCCGCGATTGCTGCATTTGTTCCGCTGGCATTGAGCATTGGCGTGCCACCGGGCGTGATTGTGGCGTTTGCACCAGCATGTTATGGCTATTACATTTTGCCAACGTATCCAAGTGATTTGGCTGCGATTCAGTTTGACCGCAGCGGTACCACCCGGATCGGCAAGTTTGTGATCAACCACAGTTTTATTTTCCCAGGGCTGATTGGTGTGATCACATCATGTATTTTTGGTTATATTTTGGCTGCGATGTATGGCTATGTTTAATGAATAGCCATATTGATGATCGGAGTCATCGACTGAGAGCGTATTCTCTCAACAGATCAAGAGGCCTGTACAGGCCTCTTTTTTTATTCAGAGAGGATATCCTTTCACAGGCATGATGCGCTGTTTTACAAATTCTGCTTTTCTGTCAGATAGCGCCAAAAGCGCCTGGGCATATGCTGCCGGTGCAGTCTGGGGTTCAGCCGTTCCTGAATGGTCAGCGCCTTAAAGTATTTCTGCCACATGGTTTGCAGCAGTTTTTCATCATCGGCTAATGCGCTGGCTTTGAGTTGTCCCTGGGTAAAGTGCTCATCCCAGTTCAGCGTGATTTCGGTGATGCTGTTCAGGTCGTAAAAGTAACCATAACCGCGTCCCATATCGTAGATGATCCATTTCTGGTCGGCAAAACGGTCGCCAAAATGTGAAAGCGTCAGCGGCAATGCGTTATACACCGGGTTGACCGGGGCGAAGTAAATGTCATCTACCGTTTTCTGAAAACGTACAAACTGAATCAGATGCAGTTGCTCTTTACTGACTCTTTTTGCCAGTTGCCACAATGCCAGAATATCTTCATCGCTCAGGTTGCCTTCAATAGACATGTCATTGTCAACGACTTTTTGGATGACTCTGAACACCAGGCTGGCACAGTCTGCATCTTCCGAAAACCACGCGCACAGTAACTGGTAGCAGGCCTGGTCAGAAAGCTTGTTGTGCAACACATGCCATACACGTGTTGCCTTGTGTGTGTCTGTTTGAATGTTGGTGGCGTGGCTTGTAAACAGGGGCAGCACAGCGTTGTAAGGCAGCAGTTTTTCGGGAAAACACTTTTGCCGATATGCCTCAAAAACGCAGGTCAGCAAGCCGTCAAAGGTTTCATCAAATAAAAATACCTGCATGGCGGTACGCCTAAAAAACCAGGTCCAGTTGCTGAGCAATCGGACGGACGGATTTTGTTTCGGTTAACTGCCGTCTGATTTGCAACGGATTGATATCAAGCCGGGATGATGCAGCAGAGCCGGGGCAGCGAATGAAGTATCGGGCACGTTTGGTAACGACTCCTATTTTGCGCAGCGTTTCCAGTGTGAGTGTGCCATGCCGTCTGGCGTTGATAATGATTTTGGCCGATCTCACGCCAATGCCGGGAATTCGTAAAATCTGCGCATAATCTGCCCGGTTGATATCGATGGGGAATATTTCCGGATGCCGGAGTGCCCAGGCCAGCTTGGGGTCAATGTCCAGATCAAGCTGGGCAGAATCGCCATCGACAATTTCAGCCGCATCAAACTGGTAAAACCGCATCAGCCAGTCGGCCTGATAAAGGCGGTTTTCGCGCAGCAAAGGGGCTTGCGTTACCACTGGCAGGCGTTTGTCATAAGCGTTGACAGGAATGAAGCCAGAGTAGTAAACGCGCTTCATGCTGGCGCGATGGTATAGCGCTGAGGAAAGCAGCAGGATGTCCCGGTCTGTTTCCCCCGAGGCGCCGACAATCATCTGGGTGCTTTGCCCGGCCGGAACGAACCGTGGGGCAGAGCGGTATTTTTGTCTGGCTTCACGGTTTTCTTCAATGCCGCGCTGAATGTAATGCATGGGGCGGTAGACGCTTTGGTGGTCTTTTTCCGGTGCCAGCAGCTTCAGGTTGCGTTCAGACGGAATTTCAATGTTAACGCTCAGGCGGTCGGCGTACAGGCCTGCTTCATTGATCAGCTCCTGGCTGGCGCCTGGAATGCTTTTCATGTGAATGTAGCCATTGAAGCGCTCAACCAAGCGCAGTTCTTTTACCACGCGAACCATGCGCTCCATGGTGTGGTCGGCATTTTTAATGATGCCGGAACTTAAAAAAAGGCCTTCAATGTAGTTTCTGCGGTAAAACGCAATGGTCAGCTCCACCAGTTCTTTCACGGTGAATGCCGCACGTGCCACATCGTTGCTTTTGCGGTTGATGCAATAGGCGCAGTCATAAATGCAGATATTGGTCAGCAGGATTTTCAGCAGTGAAAGGCAGCGGCCATCTTCAGTAAAACTGTGACAAATGCCCCAGCCTGAAGCACTGCCAATTTGCCCTTGCCGATGCTTGCGTGTAACGCCACTGGACGCGCAGGAAACATCGTATTTGGCTGATTCGGCCAGAATTTCGAGCTTTTTAACAAGCGTATCTTTCATGGTATCACTTGGGGCCAATGAGCCGCTCCACTCGTTTAACAACTGCACAAGGAAAGCAAAGAAGTGATGCAGGCCAACAAACCCAGGCAACCCGGCACAGTGGTCAACGGATAAAATATACTCCATTATACTGTATATTTATACAGCATCAAGTGCTTGAAAAACAGCAATGAATATAAAAAAGCTCACCGGAGGTGAGCTTGTGTCTGGCTTGCTGAATGCTTTTAGGGACAGGGCACATTAAATAGGGCGTTGCCCAGCTTGGCAAGGGTCTTACCATTGTCTTCGCTTCGCGCCTTGTCCTACCCCCATTCCAGCAAACGCAATCTCTCTATTTAATGAGTCCTGACCCTAAGGAACAGGAGCGTGAAAAACCCATTTGTTCCAGCAAATGCGGGCAATGTAAATCAAAATAAATGCCAGCAGACACGAAAGCATGACATCCTGCGGCCAGTGCATTCCAAGCAGCAGGCGGCTGGCTTCAATGGCACAGGCCCAGCACATGATCAATGTCATCATGATGTAGGCTTTTTTCCGCCATAACAACAGCCACAACATCAGCATCCACTGCGCCACAAAAATGCTATGCCCGGATGGAAATGAAAATCCGGTTTCCTTGGCCCAATGGGCCTGCTGCCATGATGGAACGGTGAATTGTGAAAAGTCCTGCCGTGTCAGAAATTCTTTGCGTTCTTCACGCGTGAGCTGGTAAAAATCGCTGGCATTGATGTGGTTGCTTTTTTCCAGCCAGACGATATAGGGGCGGGGTGCCTGGGCCACGTTTTTGAGTGTGGATTTGACAATCTGTCCGACCCCGAGCGTTGCGGCCATAATGACGACCAGCAGCAGTTTTTTGCGTGCGGGTAGCTGCGGGTAATAAAACAGGGGGATGATGCCCAGAACAATACAGGTCACAAATGCATAAGGCACGGTCCCGGTTTCTGTGACAAGGTACAGCGGAAACAGATAAGCCGGAATCTCAACGGGAGGAAGCCACTGCCAGTGCAGCGCAACAGCGATGCCGGGCACCAGCAAAAGCACAAGCGTTCCGATGGTGAGCAGCGTCAATGTGGTTATTGAGTTTCCTGTATTTAACTTCATGCGCCTGCAAAAATGAGATCTCTTAATAAAACAAAAGGCATGACAGACTGTCATGCCTTAGGCGGATTATAAATAGAGCCTTCTATTTATGCACTCAGAATGCCGGAATGATCGCACCTTTGTAGTGTTCCAGAATATATTGTTTGGTCTGCTCGCTGTGCAGGGCTTCCATCAGCTTGGCAATGGCCGGGGCGTTGGCATTGTCTGAGCGGGATACCACCACATTGACGTAAGGTGAATCCTGGCTTTCAATCAGCAAGGCGTCTTTCAATGGATTCAGCCCGGCTTGCAGCGCATAGTTGGTGTTGATCAGCGCCAGATCCATTTCAGGCAATACACGCGGCAACTGGGCTGCGTCCAGTTCGACAAAACGCAGGTTTTTCGGGTTATCAATCACATCTTTGGATGTGGCCAGCAGGTTGGTCGGGTCTTTCAACTGGATGATCTTGGCGGCATGCAACAGCAGCAATGCCCTGGCACCGTTGGATGGATCATTGGGCAAAGCCACTGTAGCGCCATCTTTCAGGTCTTCAATGCGGGTGATTTTTCTGGAATAAGCACCAAAGGGCTCAATGTGCACATTGCCGTTGGGCACTACGACCAGCGTGGTGCGATGTTCATTGTTGAACGTGTCCAGATAAGGTTTGTGCTGAAAGAAGTTGGCATCAAGCTGCTTGTCTGCAAGCGCACGGTTAGGCAGCACATAGTCGGAAAACTCCATGATCTGCAAATCAATACCCTGCGCTTTGAGCGTAGGTTTCACAAATTCAAGCAGTTCAGCATGTGGTACCGCCGTGGCGCCGACCTTCAGTGTGGTGGTTGTTTGTGCCTGGGTGGCAAATGCTGTGAGCGAAAGTGCAACGGCGGCAACGCCACCGGAAAGCACGCGCCAAAAGGAGCGCCGCTGGTGTAATGTATTCATTCAAAAATCTCCTTTAAAAGGCTACAAAGTGATGGTAGATGTTCAGCGGCCCGGAATGCAGTTTTTCTGAAGCGTTCTGTATGCAGGCCGGCAGGTCATTTAAAGTGAATATATTAGCGCGAAATCTGATTGTGCGGCTAGAACATGTTTTCATGAGTTTATAACTAAAAATGTTATGCGCAGCGATATGGTTTATTCGGGTTTGGGCAAAAAGGCCCACATGAAAAGTGTCTGTTTGGTGCGGCCTGCCTGTTCACCGGCTTCATGCCCTTGGCCCCAGAAGTAGTCGGCCCGAACCGCGCCGACAATGGCCGAGCCGGTGTCCTGCGCCAGTACCAGTCGCTGTAAAGGCTGGGTCTGCCCGGAAGGGTCTTCGGTTGCGATCCATACCGGTGTGCCGTAAGGAATGGCGCGTTTATCTACGGCAATGGAGCGCCCGGATGTCAGCGGGACGCCCTGGGCGCCAACCGGCCCCAGGGTAGGGTCGTCCAGCGGGACTTCATTGAAAAAGATGTAACGCGGGTTGGACCACAGGACTTCCTGCAGCCGTTCGGGGTGTTCGTCCAGCCAGGCTTTGATGCCGGGCCAGGTGGCATCGGTAATCAGGTTGCGATCGAGCAGGTATCTGCCCACACTGCCATAGCGGTGGTTGTTGCTGGCCGCGTAAGCAGCGCGTACGCGGTGGGTGGTGCCGTCAGGCTCTGTCAGTACCAGTTGCCCGGAGCCCTGAATGTGCAGAATCAGCGCATCCAGCGGGTCTGCCAGATAGGCAAATTCGTACCCCTGGACGGCGCGTTGCGCGCGCGGGTTGGATTCGATGTCTTTTCGGCTCCAGTAAGGGTTGGTGGGGTGCAGGTCGGGCGGAGGAGAGTAAAGCGGTACGGTAAAGTCGCCCTGTGGCTGACGGCGGGCCCGGAAAATAGGCTCATAGTACGCGGTCAGAATGCCTTTGGTGTTGCCGTTCAGCGCTTCAATGCGGTAGGGCTGGAGGTGGTCATACATCCACTGGCGTTTGGTATTTTCGCTGGCGTTGGCCAGATGAATGATCTGTCCGCAGGCCTGGGCCCAGGTCGCAGAAGTCTGGCTGCAGCTCCAGACCCACGCCTGCCATGCCTCACCGACACGGTCATGGTTCCAGCCTGGTAAATCAGCCCAGCGCACAGGAACCCAGCGGCTGCCCGGCATGTAAATCGTGCGGGCGGTGGGTGAAACCCTGTTGTAGTCAGACGGTAAGCGCAAAGGAATATCCGGCCCGTCCGCCGCAGGATAGTGGGCATAAGGGTCTGTATCGTCATACGTCCCGGTTGGCCCCATACAGGCCTGCAGCAACAGTGCTGCTGCGGCGCATATGGTGTACATGAGCCGGCGTTGCCAGGATGGGGGGTGTGATGATGAATGAGATATAGGCTGTACAGGCTGCCGCTTAGGGTGAATGCGCGCGGAAAAGGCAGAGGTCATTTGAAAAAGAAACATGTTGCAACTAACGCCAGGTCATCGTCAAACAAGGGATGTGGGTAGAACTATACCGCATATCAGAGGCAGGGCTGGCGATACTGACAAAGTAGGCACAACTGCAAAAACATGTTCTGGTGGTTACCCCAGGTAATTTTTGCGGGAGAAGTAATGCACCAGCACCGCAGTGTTCACCAGCATGACCACCAGCACCAGCCAGAAGCCCCATGAGTATTTGGTTAAGAACATATCGGCAAAGTTCATGCCAAACAAACCGGTCAGCAGATTCAGCGGCAGGAAAATGGCGGTCAGTACGGTGAGTGTACGCATCACATGGTTGGTACGGTTGGCCGTGGCAGAAAAATGCAGTTGAATCGCGCCTTCTAAAGAGGATTCCAGCCGGTGTACATGGGAGCGTGAGCGCTCAATGTGCTCAATGACGTCGCGCGCGCGTACTTCCAGCAGTTCGGTGTTGCTGTCATCCCCTTCATCTTCAATGGATTCCAGCCAGGCTTTGATGGCAACGCTCTGGTCTTCGCACAAATCTTCCATCTGGTGCAGCGCATTGCGGGATTCGAACAACGCCTGCCAGTTGGTTTGGGGCTGTTCGGTACTGAGCAGTGCGTTTTGCCAGCGGTCAAGCTGGTGTGACAGGTGCCGCCGCAGATCCACATAACCGTCAATCAAAAAGTCTACCAGCCGCAGCATGAGTTCATCCGGGCTGATGGGTAAATGCAGGCCTGTACGCCGCAGCCGCCCGGTAGATGCGGTGTTGTCGTTAAGTAACTTGGCGGCAAACTGGTTGCGGTGTTCAATGTCGTCATGCACGGTCAATAAGATGCGGTCGAAGATGATAAAGCCGACCGGTGCCGTGCTGATATACCGCGCAAAGCTCAACTCGCACGCATCCGGGTTTTCGTTTTCACTGTCATCCATGTTATAAGCGGTCAGGCGCCGGAATACGATGACATCGTAATAGGAGGTAAAGTCATAATGCGACGGCTGTTGTGTGCTCAGCAGATCTTGGATGTGAAAATCGAGTAACGGACGGCCATCCAGATTCGTCAGAATCTCCTGAATATCAGGTAGACATTCTTCAAATTCACTCCGGGCGCAGGACAGCCATAAAAATTCGCTGCCACTGAGTGCCTGGGGTGCCTGAGTATACTCACGTGCTGTGTTTTCAATACCAATGATACGCATAGAGAACGCCCTGAATATCTAAAGCCTTTTGTCTGGTGCTGACCAGAAGCACAAAAATGGCATGCTGCCATCAAAAACGATCAGCCTCTAATATACATGGAATGTGCAGGAAACAGAAGCAGCAGCCAGATTTTTTGCAGTGTGGCCTGTGCCAAAACCATGACAAGGCGATTTGCTTTACGCTCAAAATGCCCGCGACAGAACCTGCGTGAACAATGCTGCATCTACATTGCCACCGGATAAGGAGACGCCAACGGTTTTGTTTTGCCAGCGGTCTTTTTGCTGGATGGCTGCGGCCAGTGCGGCAGCACCTGCGCCTTCAGCTACGTTATGTGTGTCGGTAAACAGAATACGCATGGCGTTGGCAACTTCCTGGTCGGTGACAGCAACAACATCTTCTGCTTCCTGCCAGATCAGTTCAAGCGCCTGTGGATCAGGCGTGCTGCATGCCAGGCCGTCGGCAAGTTGTGTTGTTGCCGGAACGACAACGGCGCGCTTTTCAATGAATGATTGCTGATAGGCGGAGGCATGTGCCGAAACCACACCAATCAAACGTGTTTTCAGATTGAGCAGGTTACGAACAGCCGCTGCAGCGCAGAAGCCCGACCCTTGTCCGATGGGGACAAAAAGCACATCTGGTTGTACGGCTTTAAAAAATTCCAGCCATGCGGTGGCAACGCCTGCAATCAGATCAGGGTGAAATGAAGGAACAAAATGCAAAGACTGCTGGTGCTGGAGCGCTGTCGCGTATTCTTTGGCCTGTTGGAAGTCGTCGCCATGTTCCACCAGCTCGGCGCCTAAGGCCTGCATTGCCGCGTTTTTTTCTGCCGAGTTGCCATGCGGTACCACAATGGTTACCGGCAGATTGCACAGGCTTGCAGCCAGTGCGACGGACTGCCCATGGTTGCCCCGTGTGGCACACAATAAGCCCGCAGGCTTGGTGCCGGCTTGCAGCAGGCGGTTGGCATAAACCAGCCCGCCGCGAATCTTGAAGGCACCTACAGGCAGGTGGTTTTCGTGTTTGACCCAGACGGTGGCGCCAACCCGTTTTTTCAGTAACGGCCAGGCATATTGAGGGGACGCTGGCAAATGGGCATAAACGACCTGACCGGCATGGGCAAGCTGATCGGATGTCAGAATAGGCGAATGGCTCATATACGGATGTTTCTTTGGATGGTTATATGCAACGGCAAGTCGGCTAGAGCTGCAAGTTTCCTTCAGAACAGGTCGTGGTATGTCCTCCGACCCAGACCTGGCCAGCGTCATCCTGCTGGATATAGATGCGGCCAGTCCTCCCCAGTACTGTGCCTTGTGCTGCCAGGTAGTGCGTGGGTGCCTGTTGTGTTGCAATCAACCATTGCGCCAGCGATGCATTCAGGCTGCCGGTGATCGGGTCTTCTGCAACTCCCATGACAGGCGCAAAAAAACGGACTTCAAATTGGGGTGAGTCTGCGTTTTCAGCAATGTTCTCGTGTGGGCCGATCAGCCCGACATCCAGCCCGGCCTCGCCAAGCATTTGCAGGTTGGGGATAACGTTTAACACGGTTTGCGCGCTGTCAAGCAAAAGGGCGTTGTAAGGACGCCCGGCATCCAGCCTCTGATGGTCCACAACTTGTGAGCAATCAAGGTCAAGCGCCCGGCAAATCAGTTCCAGATCCGCTTTGGCCAATGGTGTGCGCTGAATTGGCGGCGCGGCAAAGCTGCGATACGCGGGATTCATCTGGCGTATTTCCACCAGGCCGACTTTGCATTGCTGGATTATTTTGCCGGTATGTTTTGGTTGAACGCCTGTTTGCAGCCAGGCATGGCAGGCGCCCAGGGTTGGATGCCCTGCAAACGGCAGTTCGGTACCGTTGGCGGTGAATATGCGCATCTGATAATCTGCATCAGCCTGAGTGGGTGGGAGCAGGAATACCGTTTCCGACAGGTGCAGCCAACTGGCAATGCGCTTCATGGCGATTTCATCCAGTGCCTGCGCATGGTGCACAACGGCCAGAGGGTTACCGCGAAATGGCTGTGAAGAAAAAACATCAACCAGATGAAAAGGATATGAAACCATCGTTGGCTTTCAAAAATAAATGGTTTAACTTTAAAAGTTCCACTGTAGCAGTGATTGATATGCCATGCTACCGGATTCATATTTTTTATGATGATCAGCGCAAAGTAGCCGTTGCAATCCATTTGAATTTGTGTTGACTTTTGGGCCACAGCAACACGCATATGAGAGGAGATTTTGCGATGCGGAATTATTCTTTGAAATCGTTGATTGAGCCAGTTTTTTTCATGTATACTGAAACCGGTTACTTGGAAAAGCCTTACTTATTGCGGATTTGCTAAGTTTTCATCCCGATACGATTCCATACCTGAGATTATAAAAATGGCCGTTTTTTTGGCCAAACGTTGTATTGAAATATCCAGGGTAACTACGGAGTTGTAGTTTTAAATTCCATTCAACTGTGACATTTGGTATGTATTGAAGTACATGGCCATGCGTTGTCATATTTTAAATTTGTAAAACAGGAGACTTGGATGAAAAAGAATGTTGGTGAAGTATTTACAGTAGAGCGTGTAGAACAGGCTGGTACAGGATATAGCTACCATCTGGTCAAACTTGACGGCGGGTTGTCTTTGATCGACATGGATGTGGTATCCCAGTCATCTTTATCCGGAGGGCCTGTAAAACGGGTATTCAGCTTTGCAGGCATGAAGCCGGGGAAAGCAGTATTTCAACTGGCAAAATTCAGAGTGTTTGATCTTTCCAATGCTTTGTACGAAGAGGAAATGACCGTTGAAATTCAGCCTGCAGCAGGAAGCGCTAACAATGCCAATATGGTGGGCGGCTGGAGTGAACAGAAACCATTGACCAAAGAGGACAAGGCCGTATTTGACGAAGCCTTGACAGGCTTTGTCGGCGTTCAGTATGTACCGGTTTCTGTGGCAACTCAAATTGTTGCGGGTATGAATTACCGTTTTATTTGCGATGCAAAAATAGTCATTCCCAACGCACAACCTTATAAGGCAATGGTTGAAATACATAAACCACTGCAAGGAAAGGCGATGATAACCAATATTCACCGCCTTCCATAACGCCGTACATTCACAAAACAGGTGTGCAACATGCTTGTTTTGTGAAATAGAAGGGAATAATTCCCTGTAAAAAACAATTAACAGACTGGTCAAGCAAGTATTGATCCAGTCTGTTATTCAATGAAGTACGGCGTGCAAGGGCTTAAGAGCGTGCCAGTTCTTCTTTAATGGTGGTTGCCAAAGCCGCAATTGCTGTATTGATCTGTTCCACCGATGCGGTAACATAAGACAAGCGCATGTGGTTTTGTTCCGGGGCATTGGCGTAAAACGCTGCGCCGGGCACATAGGCCACATTGTGGGCAATGGCACGCGGGAACATGTCCATGGTGTTGATCTGCTTGGGCAGATCCAGCCACAGGAACATGCCGCCAACGGGTCGTGTCCATGTCACACCCAGTCCGGTCATTTCACGCTCCAGCGCTGCCAGCATGGCATCGCGCTTTTCTTTATAGAGCGCGCGAATGGTTGGCACGTGCTGGTCCAGAAAACCGTCTTTAATGACTTCATACACAATGCGCTGGTTGAAGGTCGGGGCGTGCAGGTCTGCGGCCATTTTGGCAAACAGCAGTTTGCTGAAAATGGATTTTGGCGCAACCAGATAGCCCATGCGCAGGCCTGGTGCCAGCACCTTGGAGAATGAGCCCAGATAGATATTTTGCTCAGGTGCGCGCGAAGTCAGCGAGGCCGGTGGCGGCGCTTCAAACCACAGGTCGCCATAAGGGTTATCTTCCACCAGCGGAATGCCAAGCTGCTGTGCTTCCTGTGCCAGAGCGGCACGGCGCTCATCATTCATGAAGCGGCCGGTTGGGTTCTGGAAATTGGGCAGAACATACATGAAGCGCGCTTTTTGTGCGCCGGTTCCGGCTTTTTCCCTCAGGTCTGCAGGGATGGGGCCGCAGTCGTCACTTTGCACACTGTCCACGACCGGCTCCATGGGGCAGAATGCCTGCAGGGCCCCCATGTACGTGGGCGTTTCAACCAGGATACGGCTGCCGCAGTCCAGCAATACTTTGGCAATCAGATCCAGCCCTTGTTGCGAGCCGGTTGTGATGATGACCTGATCGGCATCCACTTTCATCCCCTGTTTTTTCAGGTCGTTGGCAACCCATTCGCGCAGTGGGGCGTAGCCTTCGCCGGCGGAGTATTGCAAGGCGTCAGACCCTGCACTGGACAGCACCTGCTGGCAGGCACGCGCCATCATTTCAACCGGGAACGTCTGTGCGGCTGGCAAACCGCCAGCCAGCGAAATGATCTGAGGGTTTTCTGTCAGCTTGAGCAACCCCTGGACGATGCCCGGATCAAATGATTTAACGCGTTGTGCTAGTGTCCATTCTGTCATGCTAATTCCTGTTTTTATATAAAAGTGAGATGATGAAATGTTTTGTTAATGATAGTGCGGCCTTGAAAACTGCTTATTTCGGTATGGCATGGCGTTTGCCAATCATAACGACCATCACAACGGCCGCGGCAAACAACAAAGCGGTCGGGTCAAACGCTTCTCCCAGCAGGGGAATCGCTATCAGAATGCTGAGAAAGGGTTGAAACAACTGCAACTGGCTGACGCGCAACGGCCCACCCAGGTGAAGCCCACGGTACCAGGCAAAAAAGCCGGCCCACATCGAAAAAATACCGGTATAGGCAAAACCGATCCAGGCACTGGTTTCCACCGGGGCTTGCGGCCAGCTCATGAGCGTGCCCGGAATGGTGATGGGCAAACCAAGGATGCATATCCAGCAGATGGTTTGCTCTGCACCCAGTGCCGGGGTGACACGTGCGCCGTATGCATACCCAATCGCGGCAAAAATGATTGCAGCAATCAGGTACAAGTCTGCCGTTTCCAGCGCAAAACCATGCCCTTGCTGATAAGCGCGCAGCATCGAAAAGCCCATGGTCAAAGCGGCGCCCAGAAAGGCACAGACCCAGAACAGCGGGCGTGCCCTGAGCTTGAGAATGCAGGCCACAACAATGGCCGTTGCCAAGGGTGCCAAAGCGGTGATAACGGCGGCGTGTGTTGCAGATACCTGCCGCATGGCCAGCCCCAGAAACAGGGGCCAGCCAATGACATTGCCCACGACCGCCAGGCTCAGCGATGTCCATTGCATACGCCCTTTGGGCCAGGGGGAGCGTACAGCCGCCAGAAAGATGATGGAAAGCATGCCGGCCACAAAGGCGCGCCCGAATGCAATGAACCATGGAGAGAGTTGCGGGTTGGAGGCATCTCCGGTTGCCAAGCGCGTCATAGGTACCGTTGCTGCAAAAATAGCAACACCTAAAAAACCAAGCCAAAGTCCACGGGTTTCACTGCGCATCATCAACGGGAATCAAAAATAAAAGTGTTTTGTATGAAGGCTTTACTTTATAAAAAGAAACCAGTACAGTCCCAATACAGTAATGCAATCAATTCCTGACTCTGTATTGGTTAATTTACCAATACAGAAGGGGAAAGGATAAAGATCAGATGTTAACGAGAACCTCTTCCCAAACATTGACCGAACAACTGGTCAACCGGTATACATGGCAGATTCAGGAGGGTGTGCTGCTGCCGGGTGCGCGTCTGCCTTCTGTGCGTGAGTGTGCCCGGCGCCATGGCGTCAGCCCGTATACCGTGGTTGCCGCTTATGACCAGTTGCAGGCGCAAGGGTTGGTGGAGGCGCGAAAGCAGCGTGGGTTTTATGTGCGCGATGTGTCGCATGACCTGCAGCATAACCATGCTGCGCACAACCGGTCTTCTGCCAATAGCGCGGATGTGCATGCGCCGGTTAATGCGGTGGCATTGATTCGTGGCATGATGCAGCCGTGGCCGGGTTTTCAGGACCGCCCGATGCCGGGTTCCGGAGCGCTGCCGGTGGAATGGCTGGAGAATTCATTTTTAGGCATGGCTTTGCGCCGCGCCAGCAGTGCCAAGCTGTTCAATGACATGAGCCTGCGTTATGGAGAGCCTGCCGGAGACCGGCTGCTGCGTGAAATGCTGGCGCATCGCCTGGCGCAGTACGATGTGGTGGCGCATGCAGACCAGATTGTGACGACCATTGGCGCCACCCAGGCGCTGGATATCATCACGCGCACATTGTTGCAGTCGGGTGATGCGGTAATGGTGGAAGAGCCCGGCTGGTCGGTGGAGTTTGCGCGGCTGGTTTCTTTGGGGATGCGCGTGCTGCCGGTGCCGCGTGGCCCGCAGGGGCCCGACTTGAGCGTGGTGCAGCATTATTGTGAAGAGTTTCATCCGCGCCTGTATGTCAGCGTCAGTGTGCTGCACAACCCGACCGGTACCTGCCTGTCGCCGATGACGGCGCATCAAATGCTGCAACTGGCGCAGCAACACGATTTTTATATTGCAGAAGATGATACCTATGCTTCTTTTGCCCCAGCACACATGACGCGTGTGAGCGTACTCGATGGATTGGTGAGGACGATCTATGTGGGCGGTTTTTCCAAGATACTCGCGCCCAACTGGCGCGTAGGCTATCTGGCTGCTGCGCCGGCGCTGGTTGACCGGCTGATTGCCACCAAACTGATTTCAACACTGACCACACCTTCGCTGATGGAGCGTGCACTGGCATACAGCCTGGAGCAGGGGCAGGTGCGTCGCCACGCCGAACGGCTGCGCGAGCGGCTGGATGCTGCACGGGTGCGCAGTGTCCGGCTGGCGGAAAAAGCCGGCTGCCAGTTTATTTTTGATCCGGCTGGTCTGTTTGGCTGGGTGGATACCGGTGTTGATACGGCAGCGCTTGCGCAGCGCATGGCTGATATGGGCTGGCTGCTTGCGCCGGGTGCGCTGTTCATGGTCAACTCGGGCGCTTCTACCTATATGCGTATCAACTTTGCAACCTCCCAGGATGCCCGGTTCTGGCAGGATTTTGAGCGTGCACGCGATGCCATGTGCAGCAAAGCGGCTCAAAACAGGGGCAAAGTATCGCCCTGATCAAGTGCCGTGGTGTTTTGTTCCGGCGAGTAGGGCGTCAGCGTGCCTATCCGTACCCCCAGCAGGCGCAGTTTCCGGCTGAACTCAATGCGTTTAAGGCATTGGCCTGCCACTTGCCGGATCACTCTGGCGTCCCCCGTAGGGTAGGGAATGGTGATGGCTCGCGTTACGGTCTGAAAGTTGTCAAACTTCAGCTTCACGCCAATATTGCGCCCGACAAAACCTTTTGCACTCAGGTCTTTGGCGACCTGCTGGCACAGGCGGGTGAAGGTTTCCCCCAGCAACTGTTTGTCGCGTTTGACGTGCAGGTCGTGTTCAAAAGTTGTTTCGCGGCTGACACTTTGTATCAGCCGTTCGGTTTCTATGATGCGTTCATCATGCCCCAGTGCCGTTTCGTGCAGCCAGACGCCATAACGGTGCCCGAAGTGCTGCATCAGCGTGGTGACAGGTGTTTGGGCCAGCTCGCCAATGGTGATGATGTTCAGGTCATGCAGTTTCTGGGTGGCACGTGGGCCAATGCCGTTGACACGCGCCACCGGCAGCGGCCAGATGCGCTCAGGAATATCCTGCGCGCGCAGCAGGGTCAGGCCATTGGGTTTTTCCAGGTCGGAACACAGTTTAGAGAGGAGTTTGTTGGGCGTAATGCCAATAGAACAGCTCAGTTGCGTGGCCTGTCTGACGTTATCCTTGATTGCCTGCGCAATGCGTCTGGCGCCGGCCATAGGGTCGGTTGGGGTGGAGGCGTCAATGCCGGGGATATCAGTCAGGTCAATGTAAATCTCGTCAATTCCACGGTCTTCAATCACCGGGGCAATCTCTCGCACGGCAGCTTTGAATAAACGAGAAAAATGCCGGTAGCGGTCAAAATCTGCCGGCAGTAAAAATGCATCTGGCGCAAGCGCCGCAGCTTTCATGATGCCCATGGCCGAGTGAACCCCAAACGCTCTGGCTTCATAAGTGGCCGTGGTGATGACACCACGCCCGGTATAGTCTTTCAGGCGTGGCCATTGGGCCAAAGGCAGATCTGTTTCGGTGACCTCTCCGGCATGTCTTTTGCGTCCGCCGATGACAACCGGCAGGCCTTTGAGTTGCGGGTAACGTAACAGCTCAACAGATGCGTAAAAAGCATCCATATCTAGGTGAGCGATGTAACGTTGTGGACCGGTCATGGTTGTTATTGCTTTGCAAAGTACAGAATCGCTACGTTGTAGGGGGAACAACCTGTATGCGGATTTCCTGTAGGGAGATACCGGTTTTTCCCAGTGATTGCAGCATGAGGGGCTGCAATTGGCGTAGTTTAGCTGCCACAGCAGCATTATCGGCTAAAAGTACCCAGTAAGCATGAGGCGCGGCTGCGGTTTCGCCGCCAGAGGCGGGCGTGGTGTCGGTGCCAAATTCTACCGGGCCGGCATGTACGGCTTTGCGCATGGCCGGGGCGATAAGGGGTAGTACAGCCTGCAGGCATTGTTTCGATAGTTGCAGGCGCGCAGTTAATTGTGTCAGTGCGGGGGACTGGTCAAGCACTTGCTGAACAGTTCGGGCACCGGGATGACGGGATTTCATAAAAAGACGAACTTTTGCAGGTAAAAATGCACAGATATATGTGAAATATAGCAGTTATGACCAGATAATTGGCTACAGGCTGTAAAATCGACAGATTGACTGGGTGGCAGGTGGCAAACCCCTTAAGGTTTAAAGTCTGACATATTATTTAGTTTTTAATTGAAAGAACACCGGGGGTGATGCCTGATGGATCACCTTCGAGCATTATGGCCAATTTCCTTACCAAGATTTTCAGTAGTCGCAATGACCGTTTGTTGAAACAGTACCGCAAACTTGTTGCCAAGATCAACGTGCTGGAGCCTCAACTGGAAAGCCTGACAAATGAACAGTTGCGGGCGAAAACAGATGAGTTCCGTGACCGGCTGCAAAAGGGTGAAACTCTGGACAGCCTGCTGCCCGAAGCGTTTGCTGTTGTGCGGGAAGGCAGCAAGCGGGTTCTTAAAATGCGGCATTTTGATGTGCAGATGCTCGGTGGCATTGCGCTGCATCAGGGCAAGATTTCGGAAATGGGCACCGGTGAAGGTAAAACGCTGATGTCCACATTGCCGGTGTATCTGAATGCGCTGGCCGGTAAGGGCGTGCATGTGGTGACAGTCAATGATTACCTGGCACGGCGTGACGCGACGGATATGGGGCGGCTGTATAACTTTCTGGGGCTGACGGTGGGCATTAACATGGCCTATATTCCCAAAGAGGACAAACAGGCTGCTTACGCTGCGGATGTGACCTATGGCACCAACAATGAGTATGGGTTTGACTATCTGCGCGACAACATGGTTTATGACAAGAATGAGCGTGTACAGCGTAAGTTGAACTATGCGATTGTCGACGAAGTGGACTCCATTTTGATTGACGAGGCCAGAACGCCGCTGATCATCAGCGGTCAGGCTGAAGACCAGACAACGCTGTATCTACAGATGAATCAGATTGCACCGCTACTGAAAAAGCAGATTGGTGAAGAAGACCCGCGTACCGGTGAAGGCGTGATTGAGCCGGGCGACTTTACCATTGATGAAAAATCGCGCAATGTGACGCTGACGGATCAGGGCTACGAAAAAGCGGAAAGCATTCTGGTACAGCAGGGGCTGATTACCGAAGGCGCGTCGCTGTATGACCCGCAGCATATTGCGCTGATTCACCATTTGTATGCAGCGCTGCGTGCACATAATCTGTATTTCCGCGACCAACACTATGTGGTGCAGGATGGCGAAGTGATCATCGTGGATGAATTCACCGGGCGTTTGATGCAGGGTCGGCGCTGGTCGGAAGGGTTGCACCAGGCGGTGGAAGCCAAAGAAGGGGTGAAGATTCAGGCCGAAAACCAGACCATGGCCTCGATCACATTCCAGAACTACTTTCGCATGTATGAAAAACTGGGTGGCATGACCGGGACGGCAGATACCGAAGCGTATGAGTTCCAGCAGATTTATGGTCTGGAAACCGTTATTATTCCACCGAACAAACCCAGCCAGCGGGTGGACAATCTGGACCGCGTGTATAAAACCTCTGATGAACGATATGAGGCGGTGCTGGAAGATATTCGCGAATGCTACCAGCGCGGGCAGCCGGTGCTGGTTGGCACCACATCGATTGAAAACTCGGAGCTGATTTCCGCGATGCTGACCAAGGCCAAGCTCCCGCATCAGGTGCTGAATGCCAAACAGCATGAAAAAGAAGCGCATATCATTACCCAGGCCGGGCGTCCGAAGATGATTACCATTGCGACCAACATGGCTGGCCGTGGTACCGACATTGTGCTGGGGGGCAATATCCAGAAAGATATTGAAGCCATTGAGGTGGATGAAAGCATTTCAGACACAGAGAAGGCACAGCGTATTCAGGCTCTGCGTGATGAATGGAAACAACTGCATGAGCAGGTGATCAGCCTGGGCGGTTTGCGCATCATTGCGACCGAGCGTCATGAAAGCCGTCGTATCGATAACCAGTTGCGTGGCCGTTCAGGGCGGCAGGGTGATCCGGGGTCATCGCGCTTTTATCTGAGCCTGGATGATCCGTTGCTGCGTATTTTTGCCGCAGACCGGGTACGTGCGATCATGGAGCGTCTGAAGATACCGCGCGGCGAAGCCATTGAGGCGGGCATTGTGACACGCTCTATCGAAAGCGCACAGCGCAAGGTCGAAGGGCGCAACTTTGACATCCGCAAGCAGTTGCTGGATTTTGATGATGTGGCCAATGACCAGCGCCGTGCCATATATGAACTGCGCAATGCAATTCTGGACACCGAAGATGTGACGGAGCATATCAGTACCATGCGCGAAAATGCGGTGACCGATATGGTCCGCATGTATGTGCCTGAGCAAAGTCTGGAAGAACAATGGGATCTGGCCGGG
The DNA here is from genome assembly GCF_963921665.1 of Saezia sanguinis. Taxonomy (NCBI): domain Bacteria; kingdom Pseudomonadati; phylum Pseudomonadota; class Betaproteobacteria; order Burkholderiales; family Saeziaceae; genus Saezia; species Saezia sanguinis. The sequence goes on along the minus strand of NZ_CAWUGC010000016.1, from coordinate 183,122 downwards.
CTTGAGCGTGCCTTGCACGATGAGTTCCATCTGGATGTGTTCCTGAAAGCCATTATCGGGGACAGCTCGGATTTTGATGCGCAGGACTTGCTGGAAAAAGTACTTGAGGCTGCCAATGAGGCCTTTAACGGTAAAGTGGAACTGGTAGGGAAAGCCAATTTCATGCCTTTTGAAAAAGCGATTCTGCTGCAGACACTGGATAACGACTGGCGTGAGCATCTGGCTGCACTTGATTATCTGCGTCAGGGGATTCACCTGCGCGGGTATGCCCAGAAGCAGCCTAAGCAGGAATACAAACGTGAGGCATTCCAGTTGTTTGGCCTGATGCTGGACCGGGTCCGCGATGAGGTCACGCGTGTGCTGATGCGGGTCAAGATCCAGATGCCGGAAGAACAACAACCGGTGAACCTGAGTGCGCCACCGGCACCTGCTGTACATAACCTGACGTATACCGCGCCGACCGATACGGGCGGGGTTGAGTCATTGACAGACCCGTCCACCATGGTGAATGATATTTACGCAGGCGTCGGGCGCAACGATCCCTGCCCGTGCGGCAGCGGCAAAAAATTCAAACAATGCCATGGACGGCTGCGTTGATGCGTGTCTCTGTTTTGAAAAGGGAAAAGGGGCGCAAGCCCCTTTTTTCATGTACGCTGAATTTAAAGTAAAAGTAAAACGCTGACATCAGCGCAGGCGTGACAGAAGGCATCAAGTTGAATGTGCTAAATGGATGCGATTTTTATTACGGCAGTACAGCTTTTGACCACGCAAACTATTTAACGGGCAGGCGGCTGTAAGCGTTGTAAAATAATAAACTTTGAGAGGTCATAAAGGATATCAAAAATGGCGGTTAATCTCAGCACTCCTGATCCCAAGGCAATTTTCCCCGTAGCTGGTGTCAAACTGGGTGTGACGCAGGCGGGTATACGCAAGGCGGGGCGAAAAGACCTGACGGTGATTCAACTGGCTGAAGGCAGCTTGGCTGCCGGCGTTTTTACGCAAAACCGTTACTGTGCGGCACCGGTACAGGTATGCCGGCAGCATCTGGCGCAGAGTGCCGCGGTACGCGCACTGGTGATCAATACCGGCAATGCCAATGCCGGAACAGGGGAAGCCGGACTGGCTGCGGCGCAACAAAGCTGTGCGGCGCTGGCTCAGCTTTTGAAGGTCAATGCGCAACAGGTGTTGCCTTTTTCAACCGGGGTGATCATGGAAATGCTCCCGGTAGATCGGTTGGTTGCTGGATTGCCTGCGGCGGTTGCTGATGGGCGTGAAGCCGGCTGGATGGATGCTGCGACCGCGATCATGACGACCGATACCATCCCCAAGGCGGCATCGGTACAGATTGAACTGGATGGTGAGACGGTCACGGTGACCGGCATCAGCAAAGGTTCGGGCATGATTCACCCGAATATGGCGACCATGCTCGGGTTTGTGGCAACGGACGCCAAAATTTCAGCCGAGGCATTGGAGCAACTGGTGCAACAGGCTGCCAATGCATCATTTAACCGCATTACGGTAGATGGTGATACGTCGACCAATGATTCGTTCATTGTCATGGCAACCCAGCGACGTGGAAAGACGGTGATTGACAGTTTGGCTAGTGAAGCAGGCCGGAAACTGTATGCTGCGGTGAAACAGGTGGCGCAGACGCTGGCCCAGGCCATTATCCGTGATGGTGAAGGTGCGACCAAATTCATTACCATCACTGTTGAAGGTGGGAAAAACGAGCAGGAGTGTGCCCAGGCGGCATATGCGATAGCCCATTCACCCCTGGTGAAAACCGCATTTTTTGCCAGTGACCCGAATCTGGGGCGCATTCTGGCAGCTGTGGGTTATGCGGGTATTGCAGACCTTGACCAAAACCAGATTGAATTATTCCTTGATGATGTGCATGTGGTGACCCGTGGCGGGCGTCATCCGGATTATCAGGAAGAAGACGGACAGCGTGTCATGAAACAAGCAGAAATTGCAGTGCGGGTGCAACTGGGGCGCGGTGCGGCATCAACAACCGTATGGACGTGTGACCTGAGTCATGATTATGTATCCATCAATGCGGATTACCGATCATGACACCGGAATTGAAAGCGTTTTTATTGCGGGCAGAGGAGTTGATGGTGCGCATTGAAGATGCGCTGCCCGGACCATTGCGTGCGCCGGACTGGAATGCATCTACAGCATTCCGGTATCGCAAGCGAGCATCAGGCCATGGCGTGCTGGAGCCGGTGCGGCATGTTGCTGAAATTCAATTGAGTGATATTGCAGTGACCGATGCGCAGAAAGAACGGCTGGTACGCAATACGGAGCAGTTTGTACAGGGCCGGCTGGCTAATAATGTACTGCTGACCGGAGCGCGCGGGACGGGGAAAAGTTCCCTGGTGAAAGCCTGCCTGAATGCTTTTGCAGGCCAGGGGTTGCGTCTGATTGAGGTGGACAAGACTGACCTGATGGATCTGCCTGACCTGGTCGAATGTGTAAGCGAACGGCCGGAAAAATTCATTATTTTTGCCGATGATCTTTCGTTTGATGAAGGCGAAGTGGGTTACAAGGCGCTGAAATCTATACTGGATGGCAGTGTCAGCGCAACAGGTGCCAATGTGTTGATCTATGCGACATCCAACCGGCGCCACCTGATGCCTGAGTACATGTCAGACAATGACAGCTACCGCCATACCGCAGATGGTGAGCTGCATCCGGGTGAAGTGGTTGAAGAGAAAGTATCTTTGTCCGAGCGCTTTGGCCTGTGGCTGAGTTTTTATCCGTTTAGCCAGGATGAGTATCTGGCGATTGTCCGGCAATGGTTGCTGCATTTTGAGGTGTCACCCCAGCATATTGAACGGGCGAATGCTGAAGCGCTGGTATGGGCTTTGGAGCGTGGATCGCGTTCAGGACGGGTGGCCTACCAGTTTGCGCGTGATTATGCCGGGCGTGCCCAGGCAACGGAAAGATCTTTTTGATGAACAGTGAAAAAACGCAAAAGCGGATTGATGTTGCTGTAGGTATTTTAATTTCTGCTGATCGCCAGTTATTGCTGACGTCACGCCCGTCAGGAAAGCCCATGGCCGGTTACTGGGAGTTTCCCGGCGGTAAGCTGGAAGCGGGGGAAACGGTGGAGCAGGCGTTGCGCCGCGAGCTGCAGGAGGAGCTGGGGGTACTCATCGGTGCGGCACAGATATGGAAAGTAACGGAACATGATTACCCGCACAATCTGGTTCGGCTTCACTGGTGCAAAGTGAATGCCTGGACAGGAGCGTTGCAGATGCGTGAAGGACAGCAATTTGCCTGGCAACATCTTCCTTTAACCGTAGCACCTGTTTTGCCGGGTGCATTCCCGATCTTGGACTGGCTGTCAGCAGAGGGGGTTTACGGTTCTTCCTGCTGAGGTGAATCCGGGTCTCCTTTTTCGCTGATCCGGTAGTTCTCGCTGGCCCATGCCCCCAAGTCTAGTGTATAGCAATGTTCACTGCAAAACGGACGCCAGCGGTTGTCTTGGCTGTATAACGTCGTTTTACCGCAGCGAGGGCATTTGACTTGGCGTGAGGTAGGGGGTGTGGCCATTGTTTTTTCGCTTTTATTCAGGGCAATAACAGATCACTGACACAGGTTCAGGCACACAATGCAAATTCAAAATCAACATCTTCTTTGACGGAGAGTAATTTCCAGTTGGCATCCTGTCTGACCCAGCGTAATGAAATCAACAGGCGGTTGGCGCTGATTTCCGGCAATAAGCCTGTACGCTCATCAATCATAATGCGCAGGAGCTGGAAAGTACGACCAGGGGGTAACGAAAGTTCAAACTGCCCCTGTGTTGCCAGGGCTTTTTGAAAAATACCACCATCACGCAATAATTGCAGCAGGTTGGTCACCGAATCAGCCAGAGGAGCCATTTGTGCGACCCATCCATAAAGATTGGCCAGACGCTCCTTGGCCGGGTAATGCAGCCAGGCATGGTAGGCCGGCAGGTCGAACTCACACGTACCCCCTGGAATGGACATGCGATTGCGGACCGCCATCAGCCATTCGTTATTGGCAAGTTCGGTGCCGGCCCGGATGCTGCCCTGCTGGTTGAGGGAGTCATAGCATGCTTGCAACTGGCCAATGACTTGGGCCAGCGTTTCTTCCGAAATGGCCGGGTTGCCGTGCAGTGAATTCAGCATTTGCTTTTGCTTATCCAGCTCAGTCAGAATATCTGCCTTGAGGTCTGAGCGGGAAGCCACATCCATGATTTCAAACAAGGTATGCAAAGCGTAATGGTGGTCGATCAGTTCTTCACGCCTGATCAGTGTTCCCAAATAAACAAACAGGCGCTCCAGCCTGAGCCAGGTACGGATACGTTCATTGAAGGGGTGTTCGTAAAGAATCACAAAAGACCTTTATTTCAAATGCGTAGGGACAAAGCTTATTTTGACATATTGTGCACAATCTGATGCATGCATGTGTATTGCAGGGTATGTGTATGCTAGTTTGCGGTTGATCGGCCTGCTGGTTAAGCCGTGCCGGGCTGGCGCCACCGGTCCAATATGCCTTGAACCTGACGCTCCAGTTGAGCCAGTGTGATATCGTCATTGACAATCACATCGGTGGCAATGCTCAGGCGTTGTTCTCGGCTGGCCTGTTGTGCAATGACGGCCTTGACCTGCTGGGCAGACCAGCCGGAACGGGAAACTACGCGCTGAACCTGGGTCTGCTCCTGACAGTCGATGACAAGGATGCGTTGCAGACCTTGCAGCCAGACACTGCCAGGTGCAAGCAGTGGAATATCAAATACGACGACATCGGATTGATGAGCATATTGCGTAAATTGTTTTTCGGCTTCTTCCCGGATGAGAGGGTGCAAAATAGCTTCTAATTGCTTTTTATGAGAAGGAGAGCTAAAAATCAGTTCTCTCAACCGCTGGCGGGATAAGCTGCCATCCGCGTCAAATAACGTATGGCCGAAGACAGCTTTGATGTGCGGGATGGCCGCACCTTGAAGCTGGGTCAGATGGCGTGAGATCTGGTCAGTATCAATGACGGGAATACCCAGACGCTGAAAAATAGCGCTGACGGTGCTTTTTCCGCTGCCTATGCCGCCTGTCAGGCCAGCGCGCAATGTTGTCATTGCACAGTCTCCTTCATCATGTAGAAATGATCAAACGCTCCTGAAAATATCTCTATTGGGTCTTTAGAAAAAGAGAAAAGGAAACCATGCTTGAATTCGGCTGGGTGAACAGATCAAAATGAGAAGGCCTGCCCCGGCAAGAAAAGGGCCGTAAGGAATATATTTACCTTCAAACAGGCCGGTTTTACTTTGAATGGCCTTCAGTGTCAGACCGGTAACTGCCCCTACCAATGAAGACGCCAGCAAAATAGGTAATAGAAATTCCCATCCAAACCACGCACCCAGTGCGGCCAGCATTTTAAAGTCGCCATTGGCCATGGCGATACGCCCGGTTAACAGCTTGAACAGCGTAGCCACGATCCATAAAATCATGTAACCAAATACAGCACCCCACATTGCACCGGCTACAGGGATACTCCAGCCTGTCAAGGCTGCCAGCAAACCGGCCCACATTAATGTCAGGCTGAGAGAGTCCGGCAGCCAGGTGGTATCCCAGTCGATCATGGCAATGGCGATATTCATGGCCACAAAAAAACACCACAGAATGGTTTGTATGGTGGCTCCATAGTGCCAGGCGACCACACCAAAAAGAATGCCAGTTAACAGTTCGATCAGAGGATAACGGAAGCTGATGCGTGCCTTACACGATGAGCAGCGGCCACGCAGGAATAGCCAGCTGATGACAGGAATATTTTCCCACCAGCGGATTTTGTGACCACAATGCGGGCAGGCTGATGGCGGGTAAGTCAGACTAAATGACTTTTTTGGCGCAGTTTCTGTGGCAGAGACCGCAATGCCCTGGCTCCAGCGGAATGTGTGCTGACAATTCGGGCAGGTTGATGATAGCGGGAGAAAGTCCAGATCAGCGTTGCCTGTGATTTTCTGTTCAATGACTTCTGCAATGGCCTCATCCTGATCGCGTTCGATCATCTTGGGCAGGCGGTAAATCACAACATTGAGAAAGCTGCCGATCAGCAATCCCAAAATGACAACAAGAGCCACGAAGGCCCCTGTCGGTAAAGCAATTAGCGCTTCAATCATTACATGATATTTCCGAGGTTGAAGATCGGCAGGTACATGGCAACGACCAGCGCCCCAACAACACCCCCAAGAAGAATAATGATCAGTGGTTCCATCATTGATGACAGCCCCTTGACCATTTCGTCTACTTCTGCTTCATAAAAATCAGCGACATTGCCCAGCATATCATCCAGCGCGCCGGACTCTTCGCCAATGCCAGTCATCTGCAGCACCAATGGAGGGAATACATCGGCAGTGCTCATTGCCATGGTCAGGCTGGTACCGGTGGTTACATCCTGCTGAATTTTACGGGTTGCCTCCCGGTAAACCGCGTTGCCAGAGGCTCCTCCCACTGAATCGAGTGAATCTACCAATGGAACCCCAGCGGAAAACATGGTGGCCAGTGTTCTTGTCCAGCGGGCAATGACAGATTTGGTGACCAATGGGCCGAACATGGGCATGTTCAATAAGAATTTATCGATGCGGTTACGCAGTTTTTCGGAGCGTTTATATGCTTGAAAAAAGAAGTAGCCACCACCAATGATAATCCCCAGCATGACCCACCAGTAAGCCACAAAAAATTCAGACATGCTCATGACAAACTGGGTTGGTCCAGGAAGTTCTGCTCCCATGCCTTCAAAAACGGTTTTAAACGTAGGGATCACAAAGATCATCATCACTGCAACCACAACAATCACCGCTAAAATGATAACGGCAGGATACATGAGGGCGGATTTGATTTTGCGCTTAAGGTCTTCCGTTTTTTCAAGGTATTGCGCCAAGCGGTCTAACAGGCCTTCCAGAATACCGGCGGCTTCCCCTGCTTCTACCAGGTTGCAGTAGAGCGCATTGAATTGCATTGGGTGCTTGCGAAAAGCATTGGCCATACTGGTACCGGTTTCAATGTCTTTACGGATAGAGTCCAGCAGGCGTGACATGCTGGGGTTGGGGTGCCCTTGCCCGACAATGTCGAAGGCCTGCAGCAAAGGAATACCGGCCCGCATCATGGTCGCCAATTGCCGGGTAAATACGGTAATATCCGCAGTCGTGATCTTTTTGCCACGGCTGGTGCGGCGTTTGCGTATTTTGGTGACAATAATGCCTTGCCTGCGAAGCTGTGCGGTAGCCGCAGCTTCACCACGTGCACGCAACTCACCCTTGATGACTTTGCCGCGCCGGTCTTTTCCGGTCCAATCAAAATACAATTCTGGCACTTGTCTTGATCTTGCTGTGGCCATATATCACTCCCGTTCCCTCGAGTATATTGCAACTATTATATAAAATTCCCAATCGGCACCATTTGTTTTATTCGTTGGTGCACCCTTCCACTTCCTCCAAGGAGGTTAATCCTGCTTTGACTTTGACCAGCCCCGACTGGCGTAATGTTCTGATGCCTTCTTTGATGGTTTGCGCTTCAATGTCCATGGCTGTGCCATCAGAGAGAATCAGGCGCTGAATTTCTTCTGAAATTGGCATGACCTGGTAAATACCTACCCGGCCTTTATACCCATTATTGCATGCAGGACAACCAACCGGGCGATAGGGCTGCCAGGTGCCATCAATTTCATCCGGGCGAAAGCCGGCTTGTACCAGGGTTTGCCTTGGAATATTTGCCGGGACCTTGCATTTTGGACATAGGCGCCGAGCCAGACGCTGGGCCGTGATCAGTAGGACGCTGGATGCAATATTAAATGGGGCAACACCCATGTTGCGCAAACGGGTCAGGGTGGTGGGCGCATCGTTGGTGTGCAGCGTAGACATCACCAAGTGACCTGTTTGGGCCGCCTTAATCGCAATATCGGCCGTTTCTAGGTCACGAATTTCCCCCACCATGATGATGTCAGGATCCTGACGCAGGAAAGACCGTAACGCCGCCGCAAACGTCAACCCGGCTTTTTCATTCACGTTGACCTGGTTGATGCCGGGCATGTTGATTTCAGCAGGGTCTTCTGCAGTGGAAATATTGACCTCGGGTTTATTCAGCAGGTTTAAACAGGTATACAGCGAAACCGTTTTGCCGGAGCCGGTCGGACCGGTCACCAGAATCATGCCGTAAGGCCGGGCAATCGCATCCAGCAGGCGTTTCTTTTCTTCCGGCTCATAGCCCAATGCTTCAATGCCCAGTGTGGCAGATGACGGATCCAAAATACGGATCACAATCTTTTCGCCAAACAGCGTTGGCAAGGTGCTGACACGAAAGTCGATGACTTTATCTGCACTGATGCGCAGTTTCATACGACCATCCTGAGGAACACGTTTTTCCGAGATGTCCATGCGCGAAATCACTTTGATACGCGACGCCAGTTTTTCTTTAATGGCAACCGGCGGGTGGACAATTTCCCGTAACTCGCCGTCCACACGATAGCGGACCCGGTAAGAAAACTCATACGGTTCAAAGTGCAAGTCAGAAGCCTTCATCTCAATGGCGTCAACCAGCATCTTATGCAGAAAACGCACGATAGGCGCGTCTTCTTCATCAACTTCATCTTCCTGCGGTGGCGGTTCGTCTGCTGAAGCCGCGGCAATTTCACCAAAGTCAAAAGGCTCATTGCCAACAATCTGTTTAAGTGATTCGGTTGTTGATTTTGTCGCGCCGGTAACGGCTGTTTTAAGCTTGTCGGCTTCGGCAATGACCCAGTCTACCGGCATCTGCGAAGTAAATTTGATTTTTTCCTGTACTTCGCTCAGAGTCGGATCTGCAGTTGCCATAACCAGATTGCTGCCCCGGATACTCAGGGGCAGAATCTGAAAGTCTCTCATCAGTTTAACGTCAACTTTGTCCTTCGGTATTTTCTGCAGGTCAATGGCACTGATATCGACCAAAGGCATTGAAAACAATGTGGAGATGGTGTGCGCGAGGATGGCTTCATTGACAATATGGGCATCGATCAGTTCGCCAATGAAACTGCCATTTTTCCCATGGGCTTTCGCCAGCAATTGCTCAGCTTGCTGTTGTGTCAGTTGCTTTTCATCGATGAGCTTACGCGCGACAGGGGGGATTTGAATATTGCCCTCCTGTGGACTGGCAAAAGAAGTTGAATCAGCCATAACCGTTACAGGTAAAAACAAAATAACGCAAACTAAATGATATGCTAAATTAAGCGCAAAGCATAGGTTCGCAAGCAATATAAAGGGAGATACGTGTCAATCACACCTCAAAAATGCGCAAAAATGCACCAAAATAACAATTTATCTGCAACACAATGATGCAAAGTAAAAAGAAAGCATCTGTTGGTCAAGCCAGCCCTTTTCTGGCTTTGCCGCATCAGCTCTGCAGCTTTGTAAATGCTTCCTGATACTTCATGGCAGTTTGTTGCATGACCTGCTCGGGCAGGGTGGGGGCGGGAGGTTGTTTATTCCACGGCTTTCCGTCAATGCGGACGGCTTCCAGCCAGTCACGTACAAACTGTTTGTCGTAGCTGGGCGGGTTTTGTCCAGCAGCATGCGCGGTTTCATAGCCATCCACAGGCCAGTAGCGGGAGGAGTCCGGGGTCAGGATTTCATCCATCAGCGTCAACTGGCCATTGTCATCAATGCCAAACTCAAATTTAGTGTCGGCAATGATAATGCCTTTGGTCAAAGCAAAGGCTGCTGCCTGCTGGTACAGCTGGATGGAAATGTCCTGAATCTGCCGGGCTAAAGAGGTGCCAATGCGGTTGGACATTTCTGCAAAAGTGATGTTTTCATCATGCTCTCCCACTGCCGCTTTGGCGGCGGGGGTGAAAATGGGTTCTGGCAACTGATCGGCATTGTGCAGGCTCGCTGGCAAGCCAACGCCGCAAATGGTTTGAGATTGTTGGTATTCTTTCCAGCCGCTGCCGGCCAGATAGCCTCGCACCACCGCTTCAACCATGACCGGCTGTAACCGTTTAACCAGCATGGCGCGTCCTTGAACCTGGGGGATTTCCTCTTTTGTGACAACGGTCTGAGGGTCAATCCCTGTCAGATGGTTGGGCACAATGTGTTTGAGCCGCTCAAACCAGAACAAGGCCATCTGGGTCAATAAAATGCCTTTGCCCGGAATGGGCTGATCCAGAATGACATCAAAAGCGGAAAGCCGGTCGCTGGCAACCATCAGAATCTGGTGCTTTCCTACAGCATAGTTGTTACGGACCTTGCCTTTGGACAGCAAGGGGAGAGAAGAAATGGCAGGATCAAGAACGGTGGAGTTCATCATGGTCTTTCAGGCAGTCAAAAACACATGATGCATTTGCCAGAGTGTTGTTGTAAAAATGAAACACAAAGCAAATGCATACATGAGCAAAGTTCAGTTAAAAATGTGTTGTGCCTGTCATGAAGTCAACATGGCAGATACGCCAGAAATCATTTAATAACCTGGGTTAATTCACCTTTGGCATAGCGGGCGGCCATGTCTGTCAGTGCAATGGGCTTAATTTTTGCGCCTTGCCCCTCGCAGCCAAAAGCCAGATAGCGTGCTTTACAGACGGCTTTAGCGGCCTCGCGGGCGGGCTTCAAAAAGTCACGCGGGTCAAACTTGTCTGGGTTTTCCTGCAGGTATTTGCGTACAGCCCCGGTCATTGCCAGGCGAATATCGGTATCAATATTGATCTTACGCACACCGTATTTGATCGCTTCCTGAAGTTCCTCTACCGGAACGCCATAGGTCTCTTTCATATCGCCACCGTACTGGCGAATGATGGCCAGCAATTCCTGCGGTACGCTGGAAGAGCCGTGCATCACCAGGTGGGTATTGGGAATGCGGGCATGAATCTCTTTAACCCGCTGGATCGAAAGAATGTCGCCGGTGGGCTTGCGTGTAAATTTATAGGCGCCATGGCTGGTGCCAATGGCAATGGCCAGCGCATCCAGTTGCGTTTGCCTGACAAAGTCAGCCGCCTGTTCGGGGTCTGTGAGCAACTGCTCTGCGGTCATCGTGCCTTCGGCACCGTGTCCGTCTTCCTTGTCGCCTGTCATGGTTTCCAGAGAGCCCAGACAACCCAGTTCACCCTCTACCGTGACGCCTAACGGATGCGCCATCTTCACCACTTCCTGGGTGACTTTGACGTTGTATTCGTAGGAGGAAATGGTTTTACCATCGGCTTCAAGAGAGCCGTCCATCATGACGGACGAAAACCCGAGGTCAATCGCACCCCGGCAGACTGCGGGGTTTTGACCATGATCCTGATGCATGGACAACGGCACATGCGGGTAGGCTTCCACGGCAGCGCGGATCAGGTGTTTGATGAAACTCTCTCCTGCGTATTTCCGTGCGCCGGCACTGGCTTGCAAAATGACAGGAGCCCCTGCTTCATCTGCCGCAGACATCACAGCCTGAACCTGTTCCAAGTTATTGACGTTGAAAGCCGGAATGCCATAGCCATTTTCGGCGGCATGATCCAAAAGCTGGCGCATTGAGACAAGAGCCATGGTGAGAACCTCTCAGAAAAAGCGATACAGAAAAACCGCAGATTAAATAACCAATCTCTGCACCTGAAGGCTGCAGAGAATCATTGGTTTTATTTTACCGTTTTATCTAAAACGGCGTAAAAATGAGAGGTCTGCAGGTAATCCGGGCAGTAATGCCGGAATAATAAAATTACGCTACAGTATGTTTTATTCATAATTTCAACCACGATGCATTGCGAAGACATGAAATGTCTGTCAAAAACCATTTAAACAGAGTCTTCTGTTTGGCTGACTGGTGGCCGGGTCATTGGGGGGCAGAACCATGACTTCTGTAAAAGGCCTGCGTTTAACGCCACTGGAACGCCGTGCCAGCATCTCACTGGCGGGTATTTTTGCATTGCGGATGCTGGGGCTGTTTCTGGTGCTGCCGGTATTGTCTTTGTATGCCGATACATTGCCTGGCAGTAACAACTCGCTGTTGCTGGGTATTGCTCTGGGAATTTATGGCCTGACACAGGCATTGATGCAGATTCCTTTGGGGCTGGCAAGCGACCATTTCGGACGTAAGCGCATCATGGTGATCGGGCTGCTGATTTTTGCATTCGGCTCATTTGTGGCAGCCGAGGCAGAAACGTTGCGCATGATGGCTGTGGGCCGTGCACTGCAAGGTGCGGGGGCTATTTCTGCGGCCATCACCGCCATGGTGGCAGATACCACAAGGGCAGAAGTCCGCACCCGCGCGATGGCGATGATCGGCGCTTCCATCGGGTTGACATTTGCCTGCAGCCTGGTGTTTGGCCCCATTCTTTATGATCGCATCGGTATGGACGGGTTGTTCTGGGGCACCGGAGTACTGGCACTGCTGGCGATTGCGGTGGTGCTGTTTGTGGTTCCTGCTGAAGTACCCCGGGAAGATCAGGCCAGGCCGCAAAGTGACAAACCGCACTGGCGCGATGTGCTGCTGATGCCGGAACTGTTGCGTCTGAACCTGGGTATTTTTTTGCTGCACCTGATGCAGGTGGCTATGTTTGTTGTGATTCCGGTCGCGCTGGTTAAATATGTCGGATTGGCGCAGGGAGCGCACTGGAAAGTGTATCTGCCTGCACTGGTGGGCAGCCTGGCGCTGATGGTGCCCGCGATCATCATGGCGGAAAAATATGGCCGGATGCGCCTGGTGTTTATCAGCGCCATTGTGGTATTGCTGTGCACACAGACATTGCTGGCTTTGGGATGGGAAACCCCGACAGTGCTGCTATCGGCGGTATTTTTATTTTTTCTCGGGTTCAATATTCTGGAGGCCTGTTTGCCCTCGCTGGTCTCCCGTGTGGCGCCGCCACAGTCTAAAGGGCTGGCGTTGGGGGTGTATAACACCACCCAGTCACTGGGTTTTTTTGCCGGCGGTATTTTAGGCGGACATATCAGCGCCTTTTTTGGTAACAGCGTGGTATTTTCCGTATGTGCCATACTGGTGCTGATCTGGCTGGTGGTGGTGTGTATTGCGCCACCTCTGGAAAAAAGCCGGTTATTGCGCAACTCTTAAAATGCCCTGAGTGGGCGTTTTATGGCTGCCCTGGGTAATTTTTGATGGGTCAGGCATAATCTAGACAAGTATCAAAGTAAGTAACAGGAGAGCACAGGCTCATGGCATCGGTAAATAAAGTGATTCTGATTGGAAACCTTGGACGTGATCCGGAAATCCGGTACGCGGCATCGGGTTCGGCGATATGTAATCTGACGCTAGCGACGTCACGCCAATGGAAAGATCGCAATACGGGTGAGCGGCAGGAAGAAACCGAATGGCATCGCGTTGTGCTGTATGACCGGCTGGCCGAAATTGCAGGCGAGTATCTGAAAAAAGGCAGTTCCTGCTACATTGAGGGCCGTTTGCGTACCCGCAAATGGCAGGACAAAGAGGGGATGGACCGCTATACCACTGAAATCATTGCGGAGAGCATGAAGCTGCTGGGCGGCAGAGGCGATGGTGGCGGTTCCGGCGGCGGCAGTTATGATGGCGGTTATGCACCCAGAGCAGCACAGCAGCCGGCAAGCAAACCTGCTCCGGCGCGCCAGCCTGCCAGTTCTGCCAATGAAGGCTCGGGTTTTGACGATATGGACGACGATATCCCGTTTTAAACAAATCAGCGCAGAATGCCAAACCTTGCCAGAACGCTGGCAAGGTTTTTTTATGGGTTACAGTATGCGTAAAGCCGCTTGATAACCCCACCATGCCGCCTCTTCAAATACCGAATAGCCAGACAGATCGGAGTGCGCAAACAGCATGCGGCTGTTATTTTGTTGCAGCGCTTTGAATCCTTCGTTGTTCAAATAGCCCGGTGTCGGGCTGGCCATGGCATGGCCGCGCAGGGTAATGTCAATTTGTTGCAGATGCCGCGATAAATCGTCGGGGTAAGCCAGTTTCAGATCGCTGATGGCCTTGTCAACCAGTTTTGGCTCGTTGGCCTCTATCATCCAGTTGCGCACGGCTGAGGGTTCCGCCTCGTCCATCGCATAGTAGGCGGTGAAGGCCGTGCGTTCCGGCTTGGCCGCGCGGATCAGCTGGTGGGTGGAGACGACATATCCCAGTCCCGGCCCGTTGTGCACAACGTTATCCCAGGATAAAGGGGCGCCTTCTGACTCGTTGGGGAAAGAGGTGAATACAAAATTGGAAATCATCCAGGGGGCATATACCGGCATATGTATGGCCGGCTCAAAGCCGTATTGTTTGATATTTTGCACAACATGTGAGGCAATATACAGCGGCATGGCACAAATGACTTTTTGGGCCTGTACACGCACCGTTTGCAGTTGCTGCTGGTTCATGACGCCGATCAGCAGTTCCACATGATCAGGGTACTCCTGTGCCTGCAAAAGCGTTCCGGCCATGTTGACAGGGCCTATATCCAGTTGCGGCTCAAAAGCAGTCTGCTTTTGAAAACCGACAAAATCACGCAGCTTGTTGCTCAGCGTGGCCAGTCCGTCAGGCCAGGTCAGTACCGCGCCTTTGCCGGCGTGCTGGGCGTGTCCGGTACGGCAGGCGAAGTAGTGCAGCCCGGCCCATGCGGAAACTTTTTGAATACCCTGACCGTAATCGTCGCGGCAGCAGTAATTTAAATACCACAGCAGAGAAGGTGACTGGTAATGGTTGTCCTGCAGCCATTGTTGGAATGTCATGCCGTCCAACGCGCGCCACTCAGTATCCTGCGATGACAGCGCCAGCGGAATGGCAAACAAGGGCTTGCCATCGTTGCCCCTGGTCTGGCTGAGCTGCTCAACCAGCGCAAAAAAACGGGTGCTGTCCGCATCCTCCTGCGGCAACATGGTTTCCTGCCAGGTGCCTTTGTGCAGCAGTCTTTCTTCCGGTGCATGTACCAGTACCATTTCGTCGTATACCGGTGCCAAGGCATAGGGGTCGCTTTGCAGCACACCAATATCTGCGAGCATTTCACGGATGTGGCGCGATTCCTGCGATGGCAGTGCCAGATAGTGTGCGCCGCTGGGGTAATTGAGCTCCCGGTTGGTGATGCCTGCATTATTGCCATTGGGTTCGGGGCCTTCCAGCATGACAAAGCGGGTATATCTCTCACGCTTGAGTTTCCAGGCGGCAGTTAAGGCGGCAGCGCCACTGCCGACGATCATGACGTCACATGACCAGGTATGCTTGGGCGCAGGAAATGACCGATGATCACGTACCTGGTGCCCCATGGTGATGCCCGGACGGTGCACGTTGATCCGGGGCGGCTGGGGCCTGAGGTGGGTATACCAGTACCATGGAAAAGCACTGGCGGCCGCAAGCCCTAAAGCGTTGCCTGCCAGACGTCTGCGGGTCCATGTCGGTTCAGTCATGGTGTGATATGTCAGCGGATAGAGTTATTCCAGTCGGCTTCAAAATAATTCACCAGTGCCTGGGTGTTAAGGTAATTGGGCTGCACTTCCATCGCCTGCATATCGGGCGGAAAGTCAAACATCAGCCTGGTCGTGTAGCCATTGAGAAAGCGGGCCGGCACGCTGTAGTGTTCCGGTGGTGTAAACGGTTGTGCCTTGCTGACCAGCACATAACCCCATTCTCCAAAAGATGGCACATACGCATGGTAAGGCCAGGTGGTAAACCCGGCCGTTTTTAACGTTTCCACAATGCACCAGTAGGCGCGGGGCGCAAAATAGGGTGAGGTGGACTGCACCACCATGTACCCATGGTCGCTTAACGAGCGTGAGAGCTGGCGGTACATCGGTACCGAGTACAGTTTACCCAATGCAAAGTTGGAGGGGTCCGGCAGGTCGACGATAATCAGGTCATAGATCTGCCGGTTGGTTTCGATCCACTTCCCGGCGTCGTCGTTGATCACCTGAACTTTAGGGTTGCTCAGTGACTGCTGGTTCAGCTCAGATAAGTCAGCCGACGTTGTGAACAACTGAGTCATGGCCGGGTCCAGGTCAACCAGCGTAATGCTTTCTACCTGAGGGTATTTGAGTATTTCACGCACGGCCAGCCCGTCGCCGCCACCCAGTACCAGAATGTGCCTGGCTTGCGGCGCTGCTTCCATGGCAGGCAATACCAGCGCTTCGTGATAGCGGTGTTCATCTTTGGAGGAGAACTGCAGGTTGCCGTTCAGAAACAGGCGGGTATCATCTTGCCAGCGGGTAATGACAATGCGCTGGTAAGGGGTTGTGGTGGTATAGACAATCGGGTCGCCAAAATAGGATTGTTCGGCCCAGTAGGTGACCTTGTTGGCAAATACAAAAGCGGTGATGAGCAATGTCAGCACCACTGTGGAGCGGATATGTATTTTCCGGTAGCCAGGCAGTTCCCGGCGGAAAATATGGGTAGCCAGAAAAGCGACTGCGGCATTGAGCACGCCAAACAACAGTGCGGTGCGCGACATGCCCAGCCGCGGCGCCAGTACCAGCGGGAACAGCAACGAAACCGCCAGCGCTCCCAGGTAATCAAATGTCAGCACCTTGCTGACCATTTCCTTGAAGTCCGTTTCGCGCAGATTGAGCACACGCATTACGAGTGGAATTTCCATGCCGACCAGAATGCCGATGATCAGTACCAGTGCATACAGCACGGTGCGAAAAGGTGCGGCAGCCCAGGCAAATACCACAAACAAAAATAAAGCAGACAGGCCGCCAATCAGGCCGACCAGCAACTCTATGTCGATGAACCGGGCGAGTGCGTCTTCGTCTTTGACATATTTGGACAGATGTGCGCCAATGCCCATGGCAAACAGGTAGCTGCCGATGATGGAGGAGAACTGCAAAATGGAGTCCCCCAGCAGGTAGCTGGATAGCGCGCCGGCAATCAGTTCATAAGCCAGTCCGCAGGAGGCAACAATGAAAACGGAAATAATGAGTGTGCGGTTTAACATATGGGATTGCAACCGGGGGCATCAGTGGGCAGATGTGAAAAAAGATGCATAAATGCGGCTGTTTGATACAAAAATGATTTTGAAGCGTTAAAAAATAGTTTACCTTGGCATTCACATGGTATCATCGCCAAAATCCATGAGCGTTTCTGTCATTTCATGTAAGAAAATGCGGTGCAGATCCAGCTTTTGATGTTGCTACAGGATTTTGAAGTGCGAAAGAATTATCGCATTGTATGGCATTGACGTCAGTATTTATCGTTTCGGTTACATGTGAATGCCGGATTGTGAAAAAGAGCAGGACAAACAAAGAGAGAGTTTATGAGTATCACCATTACGCTTAGCCAGTTTTCGTTATATTTGTCGTATATCGGTGCCGGTATTTTGATGATGGCGGTGTTTATCTTCATATATGTCCATATGACGCCGGTCAAGGAGCTGACGCTGATTAAAGAGGGCTGTGTTGCTGCGGCGCTCTCATTTGGTGGCGCGCTGGTCGGGTTCTCTCTGACGCTGGCCTCCAGCATTGCGCACGCAGACAACCTGCTGACGTTCATGGTCTGGGGGGCGTGTTCTGCGGTGGTGCAGTTGCTGGTGTTTTTTGTGATTGCACGCCTGATCCCCAATGCCAGGATGGAACTGGAAGATAACAATGTGGCTGTGGGTACGCTGTTTTGTGTGATATCGCTGGGTATTGGCATTATCAATGCTGCATGCCTGAGCTGAAACGACATTTTTAATTTGAGGATTTGAGAAGGAGTCTGGTATGGGACTGATGAGTTTTATCAAGAAGCAATTTATTGATGTCATCCAGTGGCCTGATCCGCAGGATGAAATTCTGGTGTGGCGCTTTCCCATGCAGGATGAGGAAATTCAGACCGGCGCGCAACTGACGGTGCGTGAGTCGCAGATGGCGCTGTTTGTCGATGAAGGCAAGGTGGCTGATACATTTGGCCCGGGCATGTACAAGCTCAATACGCAAACGCTGCCGATTCTGACGTATCTGAAAAACTGGGACAAGTTTTTTGAGTCTCCGTTTAAATCGGATGTGTATTTCTTCAATACCAAACTGCAGCTTGGTCGTAAATGGGGTACACCACAGCCGATTACCATCCGCGACAAAGAGTTTGGTATTGTCAGTGTGCGTGCTTTCGGCATGTACTCGTACCGCATTACCAACCCGGCTCATTTCTTCAAAGAGATCTCCGGGGTTTGCAGCGAGTACGATGGCAAAACCCTGGAAGGGCAACTGCGCAACCTGGTTATGACGACGTTGAGCAGCCTGTTTGGCGGCTCAGAGATTCCGTTCATTGATATGGCTGCCAATCAGATGGCGCTGTCGCAGAAAATGGCCGAAGCCATGGCGCCGGCATTTGAGTGTTACGGCCTGGAGCTGGATACGTTTGCAGTGGAAAGCATCTCACTGCCCGAAGCGCTGCAAAAAGCCATGGATGAGCGCATTTCCATGGGGATTATTGGCGACATGGGCAAGTACACGCAGTACCAGACCGCTTCCAGTATTCCGCTGGCGGCACAAAATGAAGGCGGCATTGCCGGTATCGGCGCTGGATTGGCTGCCGGTATGAATATGGGGCAGGTCATGTCTACCGCTATGGCGCAGAACATGGCCGTAGGCGCGCAGGCCACGCCGGCTGCCGCAAACCCGGCAGAGCCGGTCGTTGCACCCCGGCAGGAGTCGCCTGATGCCAAGCTGGCCAAGCTGAAAGAGATGCTGGACAAGGGGCTGATCACGCAGCAGGATTATGACGCGACCAAAACAGAAATTCTGAAAAAACTGGTGGGATGATATCGAAAAAAAATATAAATTAGGCTGATTGGTTGGTATGGCTCTGAACGCGGTTTTTTCTTTAAGTTGCCCCAGTTGCGGTGCGACGGTTCCTGTGTATTCGGCAACATCTGCGCTGGTGGTCTGCGAGTATTGCCACAGTACGCTGATCCGTTCAGGTGATGGTGCGGTCGACTCTGGGAAAAAATCGGCGCTGATTGAGAACTTTTCTCCTCTGCAGCTTTATACCAGCGGTACATTTCAGGGCAAAGCGTTTACCATCATCGGGCAACTGCAGATTCAGTACAACCGCGGCTTCTGGAATGAGTGGTATGTGCTTTATGATGACAGCTCATATGGCTGGCTGGCTGATTTCAGTGGTCAGTATGTCATGACCCGCATTGCCAAGCCGCTGAATAAACCGCCGGCGTTCAAAGATATTGTGGCAGGTGTCACGCAGGTGCAGTATGCCCAGTATAGCTTTGTGGCTTCTGACGTGCGGAACGCCACCAGCGTCAAGGCCAATGCGCGGGGTGAGTTGCCGTTTGTACTCAAAGAAGATGAGCTTGTGCTGGGGGCGGATTTCCGGCACCGGCAACTGTTCATGACGCTGGATTACAGCCAGGACCCCAAAACACCTCTGGTATACCATGGCAAAGCGGTCACATTGGAAAACCTGCGCTGTCAGAATCTGCGCTCCAATGAGCAGATCCAGGAAACGGCCGGAAAACTCCGGGGGCAACGCACGGCATTCAAATGCCCCAGCTGCGGCGCCTCTTTAGACTGGTATCCGGGCGTGGCGCAAAATATCATCTGCCCCAGTTGCCACAGCGACATCAACCTGGATGAGAACAAGGCGCAGGTGATGCAGACCTATGAAATGCGCCAGGCTCAAATTGCACAGGCCCCGCTGAAACTGGGTGAGGTGGCGCAGATCAACGGTGTCCAATGGACGCTGATCGGCATGACCAAAATTCAGGAGTTGCTGCCTGATGAAACCCTGGAATACATCCAGGGCCGGCGCAAACATGTACCGATTGAAAGTGCCGACTGGATGGAATATCTGCTTTACCATCCGCAAAAAGGGTTCCTGTGGCTGGTGCAAAGTGAGGGCAAATGGGACATATCCCATGCGCCGGATAGCTGGCCAGAGTTCAACGAGCGGTTGGAGCCGCTGTCAGCAGGAAAACGGCTGACCAAGCTGTACAATTACGGCGGTGAAGTAGCCTATGCGGCAGGTGCTTTCTACTGGCATATTCAGCCTGGTGACATTACTTATTACCAGGATTACCGCTATGACAAAGGCAAGCTGTGCGCGGAGCGGACCCGTGAAGAGTTGAACTGGAGTGTTTCACGGCCTGTCAGTGCAGCGGAGTTGGCGAAATGGTTTGGCCGCCCGGACCTGGAGCAGGTAGCGCTGGCCCGTGGGGCTGGTGCCTCGGGTGGACATATTACCAGTGTGATGATGATCATTTTCATCGTGTTGAACATACCGGCTTTTATGCGCAGCCTGAGTTCGGGCGGACTGATTGGGGTCATCATGGTGACGGTTGTTGTGTATCTCTTGCTGGGGTCTCCTTTTTCAGAAGCGGAAGATGATTAACTGCAAAAAGATGGTGGCGATATGAAAGATTTTCTTATCTGGTATTGCATTACAGTGGTTTTGATTGGTACGGGTATCAACTACTGGGTATCCGGGCCGGATCGCAGTTGGTCTTCGGGCAGCTCCTACAGCAGTGGCCGTAGCGGCAGCATCTGGCATAAATAATGATGGGAGCAACCTTTCCTGCTGTTGGTGAGCATGGGCTGCTCGACCTTTACGGTATTGATGCAGAGTTGGCTTGCGATGAGGGGCTGATTCGGCAGTATTTGCTGGAGGCGGCCCGTTTAGCAGGGGCGACGGTATTGCAGAGCAATTTTCACCATTTTGGACAAAACCTGGGGATCACGGGTGTGTTACTGCTCAGCGAGTCCCATATCAGTATCCATACCTGGCCTGAGCACCAGTTTGCTGCGATTGATATCTTCATGTGTGGTGCGCACCAGATCCACTGTGCCGTGGATTATCTCAAGCAGGCTTTCGGGCCGCAGAGCTTTGTTTTTAATCTGCACCAAAGAGGCAAACCACCGGCCGCATGATGGAATGCCGGACCCTGTGGGGTGCAGAAACGGAAGGCCTTTTGTCGTCAAAACGGAATGCTGCGAATCTGGGCCTTTCACGTGTTTTCAGCAGGTCATGTAAACTACAGCAGATAAAATGTATGCCCAAACCCGGCAGAAGAAATTGAACACCCCTCTGTAATTCTGACGCAACCCATTACAAATGACCTTGGCCTCTCATTCTTTGCAATTAAGCCCGCCGTCTCTGAAGGTTGAGGGGCAGGCCTGCGTGCTTGAGGGGGACTGGGTGGTTGCCGCGTTGCAAAACCGCAAGCAGGTCAACCAGTTACGGCAACAGTTGCTGCAGAAAAAAGCGTCTCAAACCCAATGGGATTTGACCGGAATCTGGCTGGATCATATTGGTGCCCAGTTGTTATGGCAGTGCTGGAGCGGTCAGTTGCCCGAGAAAATTCAACTGGAGCCGGGGCAGGCGGATTTGTTTAAGCGGCTGGAGGCTTTTACCGTATCCCAGGGCGATGAGCTGGCACCACCCGCTCCCCGTAACGGCATACTGGCGAATCTGGGGTATGCATTCTTTCGGCTGATGGAGCACCTGCTGGTGTTTATGCAGTTGTTAGGCCAGTGGGTTCTGGATACCGGGCGGGTTATCAAAAATCCGGCCAAGGCGCCATGGAAGGATTTGTCGGCACAGGTATTGCGCATGGGCGCGCAGGCACTGCCGATTACAGGACTGGTCGGTCTGCTGATTGGTGTGGTGTTTGTGTACTTGCTCTCTAACCTGTTGCGTACTTTTGGCGCCCAGGAATATATTGTGAATTTCATCGGGCTGACCGCCATGCGCGAAATCGGGCCGTTGCTGGCGGCCATTCTGGTGGCGGGGCGCTCCGGCTCTACCATCACAGCCCAGATCGGGGTGATGCGCCTGCGCGAAGAGCTGGATGCCATGCATGTGCTGGGGATTCCGGCGACATATCGTTTGGTCTGGCCCCGGGTTGTGGCATTGGCATTTTCGATGCCGCTGGTTTCCATGTGGACTTCGCTGATGATGATTTTTGGCGGGATGGTGGTTGCCGGAATGTCGATGGATATTTCATACCAGTATTTCCTGCAAAGCCTGCCTGAAGCGGTGTCCATGGGGAACATCTGGATGAATCTGGGCAAGAGCGTTGTGTTTGGCATACTGGTGGCACTGATCGGCTGCCACTATGGGCTGCGGGTGAAGTCAGATACCGAAAGTCTGGGCAATGGCACCACGGCTTCCGTGGTGACGTCCATCACCGCGGTGATTCTGGCGGATGCCGTGTTTGCGATTCTGTGCAGGAATGTGCCGATATGACAGAAGCCCAGCAAAACACCCATGCTGCAGCACCTGCATCATCCTCTTCAGGGCAGGGTGATGATGTGGTGATTGAGGTGAAAGACCTGAAAACCCAGTTTGGCACCGCTGTGATTCACGAGCATGTGAATTTGATTGTCCGGCGCAAGCAGATCGTGGCGCTGGTGGGGGGATCGGGTTCGGGGAAAACGACGCTGCTTAAACAAATGCTTGGGCTGTTGCACCCGAGCGCTGGAACGGTGATGATTCAGGGTAACCCGCCGGATGCGCCGGAATTGCGGCGTGTGGCGGCAGCACGGATTGGTATGCTGTTTCAGCAGGGGGCGTTGTTTTCAACTTTTTCGGTGATTGAAAACATTGCATTCCCGCTGCTGGAACATGGTGCGGTATCGCGTGAAGCAGCATTGCAGAGTGCAGCCGTCAAACTGCAGATGGTCGGGCTTAAAATGACGGATGCCTGGAAACGGCCTTCAGATCTGTCCGGGGGCATGATCAAGCGGGTGGCATTGGCTCGGGCACTGATCATGGATCCGCCGCTGTTGCTGCTGGATGAGCCGACCGCCGGGCTGGACCCGGAAGCTTCTGAGGATTTTGTGGCGCTGCTGGCGTCTATGCACAGGGAAATGGCGTTGACCGTGGTCATGGTGACGCACGACCTGGATACTATTTTTGAAGTGGCAACACACGTGGCGGTGCTGGCAGAAAAAAAGGTATTGATTATGGATGCACCTGAAAAAGTGGTTCAGCTCAAGCATCCGTTTATTGATCACTTTTTTAATGGTGCACGTGGCAAACGTGCGCAGGGGGCCCTGGCAGATCGAAGTGATTTATCCGTGCAGGCCCGGCAAGAGCCAGTGGCGAAGTCAGAACAAGGAGATTTTTAATGGAAAGCAAGGCGCATGCAACCATAGCTGGCGCGTTTGTGGTGATCATGATTGCCATGGTGATCTGTGTTGTGCTCTGGTTTTCAAAGGACAAGACGGTGCGTGTTCCTTATGACATCGTGACCACCAGTTCTGTCAACGGCATTGCACCACAGGCCAGCGTCCAGTTGCAGGGGATCAATGTCGGGGTGGTTGAATCGGTTGAGTTTCTTGCGGACCAACCGAATAAAGTCCGTATTCGGATGCAGATTGATGAACAGGCGCCAATTACCCGCTCAACATATGCTGTATTCAATTACCGGGGGGTGACGGGGCTGGTATATATTGAGTTGATGAATGACCTGAAATCGCCAACGGATCAGCGTGGCCAGCCGCTTTATACAGATGATACCTCCGGGGTGCCGCAGATTCCGCTGCAGGCCAATACACTGCAAAGCTTTGCGGAAACAGCACAGGGAGTGCTGACCCAGGCAGAAGACACATTAAAGAATCTGAACAGCTGGTTATCAAAAGACAATGAACAGACGCTGTTCAGTGCAGTTGAGAGTATTGGGCAGGCGGCAGACCAGGTTTCACAATTGAGCCGGACGCTGGATACCAAGATGGACCGGGTGATGACCGACGCGAGCAGCACGCTGAGCGAGGTCAGAAGTCTGGCACATAATGCCGATAAAATGGTTTCCGGACTGGTGGCGCCAGGTGGGGCCATTGAAAACATTGTGGCAGGGACGCAGGCGTTGGCAGGCGCGGCAGATCATTTGAATGCCGTGACGCTGCCGCGTATTGATCAGGCAGCCCGCAGTGCTGACCGGATGTTTTCGTCTTTGAAGCGGTTTTTACAGCGGCTTGACGGACAGCCGCAGTCTTTGATTTTTGGCTATGGGCAGCCCCGGCCGGGCCCTGGAGAAGCAGGGTTTGAATCACCTTACTCATCACAAAGAGGAAATCCATGAGCCGTTATTTCTTGAATCTGTCTCGAGTGTTTTTCCTGCTGGCAATGGCCGCCATTGTGGGGGCGTGTGCGCCCATTGGCCCCCGGGGGCCGGAGCCGGTTCAGTATGATCTGGGGGTGTGGACGCCTGCGTCTGTAACAGCTACACCTCCTTCTGCGCAGCAGGATGTGATTGTGATTCCGGAGATTGATGCACGCGGCGTGATTGATGGGCAGAGGATTGTGTATCGTTTTGCACAGGCGCAGTCGTATGAACCCAGGGTTTATAACGAGTCCCGGTGGGCACAGCCCCCGGCGGAAATGCTGCGGATCAGGTTGCAGCAGCAGTTGGGGCTGCATTATCCGGTGGTTCTGTATGGCGAGTGGTCCGGTAAAGAAGGCTGGATATTGCTGCTGACGCTGGAGGATTTTTCACAGCACTTTACCAGTGAGCAGCATAGTGCCGGGGTAGTTCAGTTGCGTGCGACTTTGCTGCGCAATGGCGAAGTTCTGGAGCAAAAGCTTTTTCATGTGGAGCAGGTGGCCGGCTCGGCTAACGCCGCTGGTGCGGTGCAGGCGCTGGCTCAGGCCTCAGACATTGTGGTGCAGCAGGTGTCACAATGGGTTGAAGGCCGGATTCGAAAATGAAGGTGACGTGTACGGAATCAGATCGGTACAGCGAAACCGGGTACTCTGCTCCTTTTTAAAGGAAAGTGTGTTTTGGCATACATCATGATGGCCTTAAAGGATTGATGCGGTATGTTGTGGCAGATGCAGCAGTACTGGCGCAGGCAGCGGGCTCGCCGTCATTGGATGATCTTTGTGGCTGGGCTGCTGGTGCTGACCATAGGTTTATCCCTGATGAACGGGTTGGGCCGGGTGGATCGCCTTTTGGCCGATCTGAGTGCGCGGCTGGATGGGCGCAGAGTGTCGTCCGATATTGTGATTGTTGCCATTGATGACGACAGCATTGCAGAATTTGCGAAATCTGCCGGATTGGGGTTTGGCCGCTGGCCGTGGCCAAGGCAAACACATGCGGTGTTGCTGAGCCGTTTGCATGAGGCTGGCGCCAAAGTTGTCGGGCTGGATATTTTTATGCCGGAAGAGGAGCGCATGGACCCTCTGGCAGATACCGTACTTGCGTCTTCCATCCGGCAAAATAATCCGGTTGTGCTGCCGATATCCACATACCAGCCTGCCGGAGGTGATGGCTGGATAGAGGTTTTGAAGCCTGCCGGAGAGTTGGCCGATAGTGCTGAGCAACTGGCGCATATTAACTTAATCCCGGACCCTGATGGCATTGCCCGCAGTATTAATCTGCGTGAAGGGCGGGATGGTGCTGCGGGTGGTATCTGGAACCATATGGCATTGGCGATGTGGGAACTGGGGCAGCAGAAAAAAGGTCAGCAATATCTGATTCCAGGTGTCAGGGCGTCGCGGAATGTTATTGATGCAATCAAAAAACTTGAAAGTGAAGGGCCTGACGGACATGTGATTGGCCGGGAGTGGCTGCAGGATTACCACATGCTGATTCCTTATGCAGGCCCTCCGGGCAGTTATCAGCGGTATTCGTATATTGATGTGTATGAGGGCAAAGTCGGGGCAGAACAGTTAAGTGGCAAATACGTTCTGGTGGGTGGAACGGCGCTGGGACTGGGGGATACATTTGCAACGCCCATGTCCAGCACCGATGCGCTGATGCCGGGGGTGGAGATCATTGCCAATGTGCTGGATGGTTTGTTGCAGAATGTGCACCGGTATCCGGCTCCGCTGTGGGGCAATATCATTTTTAATCTGATTCCTGTTTTGCTGGCAATCCCGTTGTTTTATCTGGGGCAGCCCCGCACGGTGTTGAGCGGAATCGTATTGCTGATGCTGCTGGACCTGATCTGCATGTGGCTGTTGCGGCGGTTTGCCTCTATTCAGGTGTTGCCCGCCGCCTCTCTGGTTTGTCTGATGCTGGCGTATCCGCTATGGAGCTGGCGCAGGCTGGAACTGGCCATGCAGCAGATCATGGCGGAATTTTCCCGTATGCGCAGGGAAAACGGATTTTTCCGCGATCCACAACATGTTTACGGAGACCGTCTGGAGAGGAATTTACAGGCTTTTGAAAGTGCGGCATGGCAACTGAGGGAGTTGCAGCAGATGGTTCGCCAAAGCCTGGATGAACTGCCGTATGTCATGCTGGTCACTGATGCGAGTGGGCAGGTGATTTTGTCAAATACAGAAGCCCGCAGGCTGTTTCGGGTGAATCCGCCACTACCGACCATGGCGTTTGAGCCGGCACTAGGAGGAGAGGAGTTCTTTGGGGATACGGAGGTGCAGGCGCATCATTTATCGGCATTGTTGTCATCTCATTTCCTCAGAAGCCTGTTACAACAGTATGAGCAAAGTGCATATGCAAAAGCGTTAATTGACTTTATGGCAGAGGATTCCTCTGTACTTCAGGCTGGATGGGTTGAGGTGAACGATGGCAAGACGGGGGCACCTTATCTGTTGAAAATAGTGCCCCGGGTGATGACCATTGAACGTTCGCAAGGATGGCTTGTGACGCTGGTGAACCTGTCTGGCGGACAGCGCTCTGAAATACAAAGAGATCAGGTGTTGCGCTACCTGCAGGAAAATGTGTGTGAGCAGTTAATTGGTTTAGAGAAAAATACGGAATCGCACCGTTGTGAAAAGTGGGTACGGCAGAGCCTTGCGGATTTGGTCATGCAGGTGCGGGGATTTTTGGATTTTGAGTACGCCCAGACATCGATTTATATCAGCGAGAAACTGGATTTATCAGAGCTGCTGCTGCATGAGCTTGCCCGTGTTTGTGCAGAACAGGATCTGCCATGGGATTTGTCTCAAATACCGCTGACGGAAAGCCTGATGATGAAAGGGGACCCGCAGATTTTGAGCAAGGCGTTGCATACGGTTGTTTCATTGCTGGTTTGCATCAGCGGGGGCGGGAAAATGCCCGTGATCAAGGTCAAGCAGCGGCAGGATTTTGGGGCAGCGCAGAAAATGGTGCGGCATAAACAGGTCTATCTGATATTCCCGGTGACAGATATTTCCGCTTATGAGCAGAAAAAGCATATTTTTAAGCAGCCGGTACCACAAGAGACTTTGCCTGCCGAAATTGAGCCCGAGACGCTGCAGTGGTGGGCGGTGAATGTGACCATGACGCGCCATGCCGGCACTGTCAGGGTGGAGCAAACGGAGCGCTCAATCGGGGTGATGATTGAGTTTATGGTCTGATCGTGTTTGGGGTTCAAGGCCGATGGAAACACCCAAGGCTGTGGCGGCGCTAGGCCCCAAGCGCGCATGGGGTGCGAAACGGTACATGCATTGCCACAGCAAAATGCGCTTAAATCTGCGTATCCGGTGATGTAAATGGCGGCATTGCGCCTCTTTTCTTGCGCAGTGCCCGCAGATCACGGGACATTCTTCTTTCATGCAATGCAATCAGCAGCCCCCATTTTTTCTGAGAGTTCCAGTGGTGTTCAATCAGGCTGAGGTAGCCCAGTTCTTTCCATCGCTCTATCACGGTAGGAGATAACTGGTTGAACTTGGTGCGGCTGATCGTGCTGAATCCACTCACCGTCAGCGTGGTGTTGTCATCAAAGTGGATTTTGATGGACTTTTCACTCAGCAGTTTATTGGCCCGCATGGCCGCCAAGAATGAAGAAGTAGCCACCTGATCGCGTTTCAGGGTGGACTGCAACGCAATAATTTGTGTGACAACCGGTGTTACCGAACCATCCTGCTCGAACAGCGGGGTTGCGTCCGGGTTGTTTTGCATCGGTACCAGCAAAGGTGTCGATGTGTCGATTGCCAACAGCGTTTTGTTATGAGACATAGAGTCCTGATCTTCCGGGATCGGGACGCTGTCAGAAAATACGCCTTCAGTCCGTTGCTCCTGTAACACGATCGAGCCAAACGGGTAAAGCCGGATGTAGTTGGGTTGATAAAGGCCGGTACGCCATACGTCTTTGTGGCTCAGCGCCAGATTGATGTGGGGCAGAAGGCCAAGCACGACATAAGGATGCTGCTTGTCATCATCCATAAAAACAATCGGCAGATGAGCACTGATCTGGGCAAACTCTGATACGCCAATCGGAGCAGAATTCACATTGCGATAGAAGGCGTATTGTGTATCCGGTCGCAGCAGTCCATAACGCCAGTAACGGTCATAAGTTAAAGGCTCAAACTTCTGCAGCAGTCTGGTCGGGCCTAATCTGCTAGCGTTGCTCGCATCAGGTAAAGAGGACGTTGTGGCCATAATTTGCTGTCAGTAAATTATTGTAGTGATCGGTTCTATGGATAAAGTAAACTCATCCCTGAAATTTTTATTTAGACAACGTTACAGTGTAAATCAGAATCTCCGGGAAAATATATTCTGGACCCTTTATATATCCGCGAAAACAACATTTATCACAAAAACGTGAAAAAATTCCATTTTAAAATGGCTTAAAAACGGATATTTATAATGTATATCATAAATTGTATGTATAGGCAATAAAGGTGGAGTGTGAGGCGTTTGATGTAAATAAACGCGAACAATAGCCGATATTGGGCAGGATTAGGTAATTGGCTGACAGTCCCGGCAATATTGAAAGTGAAAATCAACGATTTTTAAATCCGTATCGTGAGCTGAATATTTCAGCATCCGATAAAACGTGTAGAAACTTTTGATACGCCCTGTTATCTAAAAAACTGCTAACGCGTTATGGGGTGTGTACATGGTCAATGCAAGTCCGGTACACTATGGTTGTTGACCGATGGGTCTATACAGAATTCAACAGGAGATAGGTAATGGGTACTGAAAATACGGCTAAAGTCGCTGAAGAGCTGCAGAACTTGGCGCAAGACTTGAAAGAAGTGCTGGAAGAGGAAGCGCTGGCTGGCAATGCCAAAGTGAAGGTATTGCGTGCGCGTGTAGAAAACCAGTTGCATGATATTCGTGAATCTGCTGTCGATGCAGCCAGAGAAGCGGCATACCGTGCTAAACGTGCAGCACGTGCTGCCGATGAGTATGCACACGAAGAGCCCTGGCGCATTGTTGGTGCGGCTGTGGCTGTGGGGATGGCAATCGGATTTTTGCTCGGACGCCGTTAAAAAACCTGAGCAGATGCATTGCAAAGGCAGTAGATGTGAATACTGACTTTGCGTTGCATCGCGGTTTGAGAAAGTTAAAGCACAAGCCATGAGTTTATTGTCTCTTTTGGGCGTTGACCGGTGGATCGATTCATGGTCTGAGCGTATGCGTGAGGCCATGGCGGAAGGCACCAGTGGGCTTGAGGCAAGGGCGTTGCTGGCCAAGCTGGAGTGGCAGGAGGAAAAGCGTCGGTTACAGCAACTGACGATTTTGTTTTTGGTGTGTACTGGGCTGACTGTGGGCATATTGATGGGCATATCCATGGCCGTCATCGTGACCTTTTGGGACACGCCGTTCCGAGTGATGGTGGCCTGGGGGGTTGTGCTGTTTTGGATCGTTGTCTGGGTGGTTATGCTTGTTTTGCTGCTGCAGGTCGCCCGGAAATCCCGTCAGGCATTCGAGTTAACTCGAAAAGAGCTGTCGCAGGACTGGGAGGCATTGAAAGAGCGTCTTTGATAGGGTCAGAGGCGGCTGCATTCTGGTACTGTGCTGATCCGGTGAATGAGGCTTACAGCGAACTGAAATCATGGCAAAAAAGAAAGTAACTCAGCATCGAATGGTTCCTCCGGAATTTGTGCATGTGCCGCACGAAAAAACGGCGCTTGCTGCCCGGATTGCGGCCCAGCGTACGCGCCTGATGGCCAGTGCGCCACGGCAGCATGAAGATGCGGATGCTTTGCATACACAGACATTGGCAGCGGAATCCCCCAATGTTTTCCCGCGCAGCAAAACCATGCGCGCCTTAATAAAGAATCCCTCTTTGGCTGCCTGTGCCGGGCTTGCCGTCTTGTTGCTGCCTTTGCTGTTACGCCGCGGCGGCTATAAGAGGGTATGGCGCTGGGCCGGTGTGATTTCTCCCCTGGTTTTAAACTGGCTGGAGAAAAAGCACCAGAAAAAACATCCTCCTGCACCGTAACGAATGATAAAGCTGTGGTTTGCAGTGCTGCTGTAGCGCACTGTACGCGGCTATTTATTCGGTATTTCAGATGCAGGGGCCTGGTAGTGGCCGGACTTACCTCCCTTTTTTTCCAGTAAAGCCACATCGCACATGCTCATGGCGCGATCAATTGCTTTGCACATGTCGTAAATGGTCAGCAGCCCAACCTGTACGGCTGTGAGTGCTTCCATTTCAACACCGGTTTGCCCGATTGTTTCTGTGGTGGCGATGCAGCGCACTGCTGCATGTTGTGTACTGTTAAATTGGGCAAACGTTTCAAATTCAACCGTGACACGGGTCAGCGCAATGGGATGGCATAAAGGAATGAGGTCTGCCGTTTTTTTGGCTCCCATGATGGCGGCAATGCGCGCAATACCCAGAACATCTCCTTTACGTGCCTGGCCACTGAGAATGGTATCCAGCGTAGCCGGTTGCATCAGGATGTAGCCATGTGCCGTGGCGCTACGGTGCGTGGGTTGCTTGGCCCCCACGTCAACCATATGGGCCTGGCCCTGATGATCAAAATGGGTCAGTTGTTTTGGGGTATTGGAATGTGTCATAAGCCATATCGAAAAATGGAATTTCGGGTACGATAGAGACTCTAACGTATTTTCATTGTGCTTGAGCAACCAGGTTTTTGGGTTGTGCCAGTGCTTATTTTAATTGCATCATAGGGTTGTCTATGCGTTTTGCTGTATGGTTGACCGCGTTGTCATTTGCCTTCAGTGCTGTGAGTTATGCGCAGGTCCCTGATTTGGTTCCTGTCCCGATGAGCGGCTCAGGAGGTATGTTGCCTTCTTTAGGGGGGGCTGATACTGGGCTGAGTTGGGTGGAGGAGCGTCAAATCGGCGATGAGATTGCTTACCAGATTCAGCAAGACCCTGTATATGAACGCGACCCCTTGCTGCACGAATATGTCAACGATATCTGGCAGAGGCTTCTCAATGCATCGCTGCGCGATGGAGAGTTGAGTAAAGACCTGCATCAGCGTATGGCATGGAAGATGTTTCTGATACGGGACCCCACAGTCAATGCCTTTGCGTTGCCTGGAGCTTATATTGGCGTCAATCTTGGGTTGGTCTCCATTGTCAATACGCGCGATGAACTGGCTTCTGTGTTGGCGCATGAATCGGTGCATATTTTTCAGCGGCATATTGCGCGGCTGTATGCAGAAAGTAAAAACTTCTCTTTGATCTCCATTGCGTCATTGATCATTGGTGCTGCGGCTGCCAGTGCCAACCCTTCGGTGGGCAGTGCCATTCTGATGGGAGGACAGGCCGCTGCAATACAGGGGCAGATCAACTTTACGCGCACAATGGAATATGAGGCGGACCGTATCGGGTATAAGGTTCTGGTGGATGCGGGCTTTCGTCCCCAGGGGATGGCAGAAATGTTTCAAAAACTGGCCGATGCAGCGCGGTACAGTGACACCACAAGCTATCCCTATCTGCGCACACACCCGTTAACCAACGAACGTATTGCCGAAGCGCAGGTGCGTGCAGGTATTGACCTGCATACCGCTTCCAGGCCGATGGATTACCAGCAGGCGCTGATGGGCGCGCGGGCCAAAGTATTGGCACGCAGCCAGCCCGATGCGTTGCGCCAACTGTTGCAAACGGGTATGGGCGCGCCTATCGCCGGGCGTGAAGCAGATTCACGCGCCGGGGATTTATATGCAGGAGCACTGGCGGCTGTCAAGTTACGGCAGTTTGAGCAGGCAAACCAGTTGCAGCGGCAATTGGTGGAGCAGGTTCAGGGGCAACCCGTGGCGGAACGGATTGCCCAGTTGCTGGGGGCTGAAATTGCATTGGCTGAAAATAATCCTGCGCAGGCCTTGCAATGGCTGGGAGACGAACCCACCACGGTTGCCGTACTGGCGCGTCCGGAGCGTTTGCTGCGGGCACAAACAGCGCTGGCATCAGGGCAGCCGGTACAGGCCATTGACTCATTGCAGCCCTGGGTATTTAAGCAGACAGATGATGATGTGGCCTGGACGCTGTTGTCTACCGCATACAGCATGAACCGTCAGCCGACGTTGGCGTTGCGGGCCGAGGGCGAGTCGCGTATGGTGGTGGGTGATTTTGGCGGTGCCATAGACCGTTTTAAAGTCGCATTAAGCCAGGGGCGGCAGAACAATGCCACGATTTATGATCTGGAGTTGATTCAGGCCAGGTTAAGGGTGGCGGAACAGGCCCAGAAAGATCGTATGGAGCAGATGAGGTAATTTGCCGCGCAGGCGTTGATGAGATTATTCTGCTGTTTGCGGATCATGTCAGCTCGGCGCCGGTCAATGGGCTGGGAATAGAAAAGGCTTTTTGAACTGTCAACAGACTGTTCCCGCTTTGTGCTCATGGTTATTGGGTTGTTGCCCCCTATGATTCCCGTGGAAATTCCGGTTTGACCAATGTATTGACAACAATCTGCGTGTAAACCAGGTCAGGCGCAGTGTTATTCGCTGCGGCTCAATGGGTATCTGCCATATGGGAAAACAAGGAATTCGGAATTTGTAGGATAATCGTCATTTACATACAGTCATGTAGGTTTATCGGCAGACTGTCAGGAGATGTATTCTCTTTCAAAGCGTACAGATCATAAAGGTATTCAGTAATTTAAGATGACTCCACCAGGCGCACAGGAAATTTTTCGTCAGGAAAAAACCCAGCAAACAGAAAGTCCGGCCTTATTGGCGGAGTTTCGTGATGTTTGTTTCGGTTATGGTGGGCAGCATCGGGTGCTTGATCACCTCAATTTTAAAATTCCCAAAGGCAAGGTCACGGCGCTGATGGGGGTTTCGGGCGGTGGAAAAACCACCGTACTGCGTTTGCTGACAGGCCAGTACCGCGCCAGCAGTGGCGAGGTGTTGTTTGACGGGCAAAATGTCAGCGCGCTGAATATGGATGGTTTGTATGCCATCCGGCGCCGCATGGGCATGTTGTTTCAGTTTGGCGCCTTGTTCAGCGATCTGGATGTATTTGAGAATGTGGCGTTTCCGCTGCGCAAGCACACCAACCTGACCGAGCCGATGATCCGTGATCTGGTTTTGATGAAGCTCGATGCGGTGGGGCTGCGTGGTGCGCGTGATCTGATGACCAATGAAATCTCTGGCGGTATGGCCCGGCGTGTGGCATTGGCCAGAGCGATTGCGCTGGATCCGGACCTGGTGATGTATGATGAGCCGTTTGCCGGGCTGGACCCGATTTCACTGGGTGTTTCTGCACGGCTGATCCGGGATTTAAACCGCGTGCTGGGGGTGACCAGCCTGGTGGTTTCGCATGATTTGGCGGAAACATTTGACATTGCTGATCACGTGATCTTCTTGGCCAATGGCATTGCGATTGCCGAGGGCAGTCCACAGGAGCTCCGGGCGTCACAGGATCCAATGGTGAAACAATTTGTCAATGCTGAGGCTGACGGGCCGGTGCACTTTCATTATCCTGCCATGGATGCGGCGCAGGATTATTTGCAGGAGGCCGAATGAGCGATAAAAAGAACGCATCGCCGTGGCTGAGTCCCGGTGAACTGGGATACCGCGTGCGCCAGCTGCTGGATGTATTTGGCACTTCCACCCGGCTTTTACTGCGCTTGCTGGTGCTGTTGGGGAGCATGTTCTCCCAGTTTCGTGCACTGGTGAAACAGTTGTTTATTTTGGGGAACCGGTCGCTGTCGATCATTGTGCTGTGCGGTCTGTTTGTCGGGTTTGTGCTGGCACTGCAGATGTATAACATCCTGCAGCAGTTTGGCGCAGCAGATGTGGTTGGCATGATCACAGGGTTTGCGTTGCTCAGAGAGTTAGGGCCTGCGCTGACCGCGATTCTGTTTGCCGGGCGTGCCGGAACTTCATTGACGGCGGAAATCGGGTTGATGAAGTCGAATGATGAGTTAACGGCCATGGAGATGATGGCGGTCGATCCGGTGCGGGATGTGCTGGCGCCGCGTTTTTGGGCCGGGGTGATTGCTGTGCCTTTGCTGTCGGCGATTTTTATCGCCATCGGGATCATTGGTGCTTACCTGGTGTGTGTGCCGATGATCGGCCTGGATGGCGGCTCATTCTGGTCACTGATGCAAAACAGCATTGATATCTTTCACGATATTGGTAATGGATTGCTGAAAAGTCTGATTTTTGGCGTGGCGGTCACCTTCATTGCGTTGTGGCAGGGGTTTAACTGCCAGCCAACGCCGGAAGGCGTATCACGTGCAACAACCCGAACGGTTGTGGTCGCGTCATTTACAACACTGGCTTTGGATGTGGTGCTGACCATATTCATGTTCATGGCCTCGTAATAGAAAGTGGATCTCAGGATAAACAATTATGCAACGTTCAAAATACGACATCTGGGTAGGTCTGTTTGTCATGCTGGGCATTTTGTCCATCGTGTTTTTGGCGCTGAAGGTTGGCAATCTGGTCAATTTTTCATTTGATAAAACGTATGCGGTCAATGCACAGTTTTCCAATATTGGTGGTGTCAAATCAGGCTCTCCCGTTAAAAGTGCGGGGGTGGTTGTGGGCCGTGTCCGCAGTGTTGTTTATGACAATGAGATCGACCAGGCAGTTGCCAATATAGAGTTACAGTCCCGTTATGAGTTTCCTGTCGACAGCACGTTGAGGATTCTGACCTCAGGCTTGCTCGGTGAAGAATACATCAGCATTGTTCCCGGTATTGAAGAAACGACGCTTGAACATGCGACACAGCAGGCACAAAGCGCTCAGGGCGGCGCGCCGTTGCTCGTGACGCGGACTCAGGCTTCTGTTTCATTGGGCGAGATGGTTTCACAGATCATTCCGGGCGCAGATGGCAGCCAGCCGCTGACAGGAAAAATCTATACGATCAATGCGCGGTTTACGGATATCGGTTCGCTGAAGGCTGGTGCAACGGTCAAGAGCTCCGGGGTGATTGTCGGACACGTCCGCTCTATCCGCTTTGATGACCACATGTTCCAGGCGGTAGCCACATTGGATTTGCAGTCGCAGTATGCATTTCCAAGTGACAGCTCATTAAAAATCATGTCTTCCGGGCTGATTGGCAGCCAGTATGTAGCAGTTTCTCCAGGAATCGAGGATGAAACGCTTGAAGAGGCTACCACTAAAGCGCAGGCACAGAACAATGGGCAGCCATTGATGGTGACGCAGACGCAGTCCGCCATTGTGCTGGAAGACCTGATCGGGCAGTTCCTTTACAATACAGCGGCAGACAAAGGTACTGCCAGCGCTGACTGATCCTTATAAAAACGGTGATGGGATGAAAAAACAAATTGTCGTCTTAACGACTGTAGCTTTGAGTTTTTGGGCTGCCGGGTGTGCCAGCAGCGATCCGAAAGATCCGCTGGAGCCATGGAACCGGGCGGTCTATTCGTTTAATGACGGTGTGGACCAGGCCATTTTAAAACCGGTGGCAACCGGGTATAAGGCGGTCACGCCGGAATTTGCCCGCCAGCATGTCAGTAATTTTTTCAATAACGCCTCAGATGCCTGGGGTACTCTGAATGCGGCCTTGCAGCTGAAGCCGGAAAAATTTCTGACGGGTGTGTTTCGTCTGGGTGTTAATACCATTTTTGGTTTTGGTGGCCTGGTTGACGTTGCAACAGGCATGGGGCTGGACAGTCCGCAGGAGGATTTCGGGCAGACCCTGGGGTACTGGGGGGTTGGCCCTGGCCCTTACATTGTGTGGCCGATTCTGGGCTCATCCAATGTGCGTGACTCCGTCGGGATGGTTGCAGACTGGTATGGTTCTCCCATCACCTATATTCAGGACGATGGAACGCGCTATGGTGTGATCGCACTGCACGGCATTAACCTGCGTGCGGAGCTGATTGGTGCCGATAATGTGCTGGAAGGAGCTGCGCTGGATAAGTATCTGTTTGTCCGTGATGGTTACATGCAGCGGCGGCAAAACCTGATTTATGATGGTAATCCGCCCATGGATCTGGACTTTGATATTGATGATGACGATTTATAAATGTGTGTTGTGAAAACAATTGACACTTTTAACGGGATATTTATAAGGAATTTGCATATGAAATGGTTGAAATCCCTACTTGTTGCAACAGGGCTGATTTTTGCAGGCATGACAGCCGCTTTGGCACAGGGTGCAAATGCGGCTGAAGCGCCTAATGTGCTGATTGAGCGTGTTTCCAACGAAGTGCTGGATCTGTTGAAAAAAGATCAGGCGCTGCGCTCTGGCAATATTGAGCGTGTTATGGAAGTGGTGGATGAAAAAGTCATGCCCCATGTGAATTTTGCGCGCATGACGGCGTTGGCCGTTGGGCCCGCATGGCGCGAAGCCACACCAGAGCAACGCCAGCAATTACAGGATGAGTTTGAGTTGCTGTTGGTACGGACTTATTCCGGGGCGTTGGATCAGGTCAGCCAGAACCAGTCAATTGCCATGCGACCATACCGGGCGGCAGCTACGGATACCGACGTCACGGTCAATACCGAAGTCCGCGGGCAGGGTAACCCGGTGGAGTTGTCATACCGGATGCGGCTGGAGAATGACCAGTGGAAGGTATACAACGTGAATGTGGCCGGCGTATGGATGGTGGAGAGCTACCGCAGCCAGTTCCAGCCCCAGCTCAGCTCCGGCGGTATTGATGGCCTGATCAAAGTGCTGCAAGAGCGCAATCGGCAAAATGCCGGTGGTGGCAAATAACAACGTATATCAACGTATATATATGGCAACATCGGGTTCAATGTCTGCACTGAAACTGCCGGAACGCATGGTGTTTGAGAATGCGGTGGAATGCAGTGCGTTGCTTAAAAAGGCAATCGCCGAGGTCTGTCAGGCGAATCGTGCCACGGGTAATACGGTGGCTGTGATTGATGCCAGCGCCGTGGGGTCTTTTGATTCTTCTGCGCTGGCAGTGCTGTTGCAGTGCCGGCGCGATGCCGATGCGTTAAAGTGCACCATTGCCATTCAAAACATGCCTTCTCAACTGAGGGAGCTCACCCACCTGTATGGTGTGGCTGAGCTTCTGCCGGATGCCGCCTGATTATTGGTTTTTCTGAATAAATAACAGGAATACACAGGGCTGAAAGACAGATGCCAGCGTGCCAATGGCATGCCAGGCTTTATTCCCCCTCACCGAACTTGTCATTGATCAGGTCGACAAGTGCCTGCATGGCCTGTGCCTCGTCCGGCCCGTCCGTTTCAAGCAGAACTTCGCTGCCAATACCCGCAGCCAGCATCATGACGCCCATGATGCTTTTGCCGTTGACACGGCGGCTGTTGCGCGTCAACCAGACATCACTTTGAAACTGCCCGGCAGCTTTTGTCAATTTGGCTGATGCACGCGCATGCAGTCCCAGTTTATTGGAAATGGTAATGGTTTGTTCAAGCATTTAGGGGCAGGG
This sequence comes from Saezia sanguinis, assembly GCF_963921665.1. NCBI lineage: Bacteria > Pseudomonadati > Pseudomonadota > Betaproteobacteria > Burkholderiales > Saeziaceae > Saezia > Saezia sanguinis. The sequence goes on along the minus strand of NZ_CAWUGC010000016.1, from coordinate 145,785 downwards.
AATCGTTATTGTTTAATTAGTTTGAAGAGATCATGGTAGCTGGGGCGATACATGAATGATACCGCGCGCGCCTCCTGTGACGACCAGATCGGTCAGTTTTTCCAGTTGTTCATGGCGATAAGTCAGTGCGCGCATCAGCATGGGGACATTGGTACCGCAAACCAGTCTGATGGCTTTGGAAAAACCTTGCGTATGTGCCAGCGTGTCCATCAGCCGCTTCCCAATATTAAAAGGGGTTGCGCCAACAATATCGGTCAGAACCAGGATCTGGTTGGTATGCAGGCGGCGTGCCAGTTTAAGGCCATGTGTGAGACCCTGTTCCAGTGATGTTTCAGGCGTGACATCGTAGGCCTGGATCAATGGCTCGCATTCCGGAAAGACATGCAGGGCACAGGTTTTCAGTGCGGAAGCCAAGGGCGCATGCGCAATCAGCAAAATACCCGTATGAAAAGGACTCGTTTCTGGCGCCATAGGTCAAGGAGTATGCGAGCAAAAATAAAAATTGATTTGTTATTATAAATTGGATTACATGAAAAATTTGGTGATAATAATGTCAATGCTTGGCAAATGATTGAAAAATAAAGATATGGCTGCTCAACGTACAACCCTTGGCTTTACCCGCATTTTGCTGGTGGTTGCGGCGTTATTCATTGCTTTCTGGGCTTACCGGATGCTTACCGACAAGCCTGCATCTCAGACAACGTTTCGCCTGGTGGATGGCAGTTCGGTCAATCTGAACCATTTTTCGGGGCAGGTGGTGGTGCTTAATTTCTGGGCGACCAGTTGTGGCCCCTGTTTACGGGAAATGCCGCATCTGGCCAGAACCTATGAGCGATACAGCCCGCGCGGGCTGGAGATGATTGCGGTTGCCGTATATGGGGATTCGCCTCAGAAAGTGGTGAACTATGCCCGTTCCCAGGCATTGCCGTTCAAGGTGGCCTACGACTCTACCGGCAGTGTTGCCAAGGACTGGGGCGGTATCCGGTATACGCCCACCACAATTGTGATTGACCGGCAGGGCCGTGTGGTTGAGCGCTTTACCGGTACGGTGGACATGGCTCAATTTAACCGCCTGATTGAAGGGCTGCTATAAAGCAGAAAACAAGATGGGCTGAAAAGCCCCGTTTTGCACAAAAATACCCTGAAATTCCCTTCTTTTGAGATTTGACGGTACGCTGTTAAACTGTACATTCTTCAATATATTGTCTGGATAGTCACAAAACGGATATGGATTCAGAGTCGTTACCTGCGTCATTACCTGATATTGTTCTTCGTCCCTTGTCTACGGAGCGGGATATCAGTTTAGCGCGGGAAATTTTCCAAGAGTACGCACTGTCGCTTGGGTTTGACCTCAGCTTTCAGGATTTTGAAAACGAACTTGCCACATTGCCGGGAGATTATGCCGAGCCTGATGGTCTGGTTTTACTGGCCTTTGTGGATGAGCATCTGGCCGGGTGTGGTGCCTTTCGTCCTCAGAGGGACTGTGATTATGCCAATGCCTGCGAAATGAAGCGGCTGTATGTCCGCCCGTCTTTTCGTGGTTTTGGCGTTGGCCGCCAGTTAACGGAAGCCTTGCTGGAGTGCGCGAAAAACACCGGTTATACGACGATGTTGCTCGATACCATGGATCAGATGGACCTAGCGCGTGAACTGTACAGATCTTTGGGATTTGAGGAAATTCCCCCTTATTACTTTAACCCCATGCCTGGGACGCACTATCTGAAAGCCGAGCTGGTTTAGTTTTTTCTCGGCAGAATTAAACAGATTTATCTGATGCCTGTCATAAAGGGTTTGTGCATGGGAAGCTTTTTTGGTTGATAATCATGCCAAGAAGCCATAGGCGTTATATTCAGGGCATTATCCTTTTGCCCGGGGCTTAACAGGCATATGGCAAGTGAGAATCATGTGCCTGATGATGTATCAAAAATGGAGTATGCTGTTTTCAGTATCTTTTCGGGCGCTGTGGCCTGATAGGACTTGATCAGCCGGAAAAGCTATGGCTACCTCCAAACTGTTTATCCCTGCTTTCATCGCATTGGCAGCAGTTGCTGCCGGTGCCTATTTCGGGTTCAAATCGTCCTCTTCTTCAGATTCGACGCCTCCCGCTCCTACCGTTCCGGTGACAACGGCATACGCCAGGCAGGATAATATGCCGGTGCGGGTGCGCTCCATCGGTTCGGTCGTATCCCTGCACAGTGTGGAAGTGCGCACGCAGGTGGACGGGATTCTGATTGCGCAGGACGTGAAGGAGGGGCAGACGGTCAAGCAGGGCGATCTGGTTGCCCGCATTGATGACCGCAGCATCCGGGCGGTACTGGTGCAGCAGCGTGCAGAGCTGGCCAACCGGCAGGCACAACTGGATGTGGCGCTGCTGGATTTGAAGCGCTATGAAGAACTGCAGGCACAAAAAGCCATTTCAGGCCAGATACTGGATCAGCAGAAGGCGCTGGTGCAACAGTTGCGTCAGGCCTTGCAGACACAAAAAGCCGTTATTGACGAACAGGAGGTCATGCTCTCCTATACGCGAATTCAGTCGCCAATTACCGGCATGGTGGGTATCTTAAATACCCATCAGGGGAATTATGTGCGCGCAGGCGATACACAGAGCCTGTTTTCCATTGTGCAGATTGATCCGATAGGTGTCGAAATTGCCTTACCGCAGAATCTGCTCTCGCAGCTTCTGCCTTTGACCCGAACCAATTCACTCACCAGCATTCCGGTTACAGCGTATGACAGCACGGGGCAGCAGTTACTGGCCCAGGGGCATTTGTCTTTGATTGATAACCGTGTTGCTACTGCAACCGGGACGATTAGGGTCAGGGCCGAGTTTGAAAACAGTAACCGTGCGTTATGGCCTGGCCAGACGGTGCTGACCTCTATCCAGCTCAGACAGATTGAAAATGCCATTGTGATTCCCCAAACAGCGATTCGGCAGGGCAACCGGTATACCTATGTCTGGCAGATTCGCGATGATCATGCTGCGCCGGTAACGGTTGAAGTTGTACATACCGATGAAAACCTGGTTGCAGTGACCGGGCTGGAAGTGGGGGCTGAAGTGGTGACTGACGGTGCATCAAGGTTGCAAGAGGGGGCGCTGGTCCGGCGCACCAATGCAGAAGAGCCGGTAGTGGTTCCTGACAACGAGCCGCCCCCGGTATCTGCTGACCCCGATCCTGTTGCTGAATCTTCACCTCCTGTGCAGGCCGAACCTGACCGCCTATGAAACAGCGTAGCGTTTACCTCTGGTGCATGACTCATCCCATTGGCACCGTGCTGCTGACGGCTGCGCTGGTGTTGCTGGGGGTGCTGGGGTATTTGCAACTGCCTGTGGCGTCCTTGCCGGAAACGGATTTCCCCACCATTCGCATCAGCGCCAGCCTGCCCGGTGCATCGCCTGAAACCATGGCCTCTTCGGTTGCCACGCCGCTGGAGGTTCAGCTCAGTAATGTGCCGGGCGTCACGGAAATGATTTCTACCAGCTCAACAGGCTCGGTCTCGCTGACGCTGCAGTTCACACTTGATAAAGACATTAACGTTGCTGTGCAGGAAGTGCAGGCGGCCATCAATACCGCCTCGCGCCGGCTTCCGGATGATATGCCCAGCGCGCCGACATGGCGCAAAATCAACCCAGCCGATGCACCAGTGCTGATGTTGAGCGTGACATCGGACAGCATGTCCATCACGGAACTGAGTGATCTGACAGAGACGATTTTGTCGCGGCAGTTAACCCAGATTGATGGTGTGGGAGAGGTGGCCATATGGGGTTTGCGGCGCCCGGCGATTCGCATTCAGGCGCGTCCTGAAGTATTGGCTGCCGCAGGGGTGACTTTGGCCGATATCCGCTCCGTAGTGCAACAGGCCAGCGTGAATCAGCCAAAGGGCACCATCTACGGGAGCACGCAGTCCTCTTTGCTGGAAATCAATGACCAGTTGTTACAGCCGCAGGATTATGAAAATCTGATCATCACGTGGAAGAACAATGCGCCGATTTATCTGAAAGATCTGGCGACGGTCAGCATTGGACCGGAAAATGAATTCACCGCTTCGTGGCCGGACGGGGTGCCGGGTGTTGGGGTGGTGATCCGCCGGCAACCGGGGGCCAATATCATTGATACGGTGAACCGCATTCAGGAGGCTCTGCCGCAGTTGCAGGCCATGTTGCCTTCGTCAATGAAGGTGAGCGTGCTCAATGACCGCACCCGCACCATCCGGGCTTCACTGCACGAGGTACAACTGACGCTTGCGGTGACCATTGCCCTGGTGATTGGTGTGATGGCGCTGTTTTTGCGGCAGATGGCTGCAACAGTGATTGTTACCATTGTGCTGTGTGTCACACTGATTGCCACGTGTGCTGTCATGTATATCTGTGGCTTTACTTTGAACAACCTGACGCTGGTGGCGATTGTGATTTCTGTCGGGTTTATTGTGGACGATGCCATTATTGTCATTGAAAATATCCACCGCTATCTTGAAGCCGGCAACAGCAAATTTGATGCAGCACTGAAAGGCATCAAAGAAATCGGATTCACCGTGTTTTCCATCAGCATTTCGCTGGCGGCCGCATTTATTCCGCTGCTGTTTATGGGCGGAATCGTCGGTAAACTGTTCCGCGAATTTGCCGTGACGGCAACGGCGGCTATCCTGATCTCTGTTCTGGTCTGCCTGACGCTGGCACCGACGCTGGGCAGCCTGTTCATGAAAAAGCTGGATGAGCAACATCACAAGCAACAGGAGCGCGGATTTTTCAGCCGACTGATTGGCGTCTACGACCACGGCTTGAATTGGGTGCTGGAGCATCAGCGCACAACACTGGTTGTTTTCTTTCTGACTTTATTCATCAGTGTGCTGGGGTTTGTTTTCATTCCCAAAGGATTTTTTCCCCTGCAGGATACCGGGTTCATGTTCGGCTCGACCCGGGCCGCTTCCGATATTTCGTATGAAGACATGGTGGCCAAGCACCGGCAGATAGAAAATATCTTGAAAGCCGACCCGGATATTGCCGGCTTTAATAACACGGTGGGCAGCAACTCTTCCGTGGGCAGCGGAAGCCTGATGATTGTGCTGAAGGATCAGGACGAGCGCAAAGCCTCCATTCACGAGGTGATTGACCGTCTGCGAAGTGAGTTTGTAAAGATACCGGGGATTGAGGTGTTTTTGCGCGCATCGCAGGATATCAATGTGGGCGCAGGAACAAGGCGGGCACAGTACCTGTATACCATCCGTACGCAAAACAGCGCCGATCTGGCCTATTGGGCGCAGGCGCTGACCGACCGTTTGAAGCAGGACCCCATGTTTTTGGATATCTCCAATGACCTGGAGTGGGATGCACACGTCATCAACATGACCATTGACCGCGAAATGGCCGCGCAGTATGGCTTTTCTGCGCAGGATATTGATAATGCGTTGTACGATGCATTCGGACAGCGCCAGATCAATGAAATTCAGACCCAGACCAATCAATACCAGGTGGTGCTGGAGCTGGATGCCGAGCGGCGTGGCAGTGCTGAAAGCCTGGCTTATTTTTATCTGCGCTCGCCCTTGACGGGTGAGATGGTGCCGCTGCGTACATTTGTGAACATGGGGCAGCCTTCTTTGGGGCCGGTGTCCATCAGCCATTTAAGCATGCAGCCCGCAGCCAATATCTCATTCAATTTGCCGCAGGGAACGCCGCTGGGCGTAGCGGTTACTCGCTTGCAAGGCATTGCAAACGAATTGAATATGCCTGCCAATGTGCTGGGGTCGTTCCAGGGGACTGCGCAGGTGTTTCAGGATTCGCTGGCCTCACAACCGCTGCTGATCCTGGCGGCCATTCTGGCGGTGTATATTATTCTGGGGGTGCTGTATGAGAGCTTTGTCCACCCGCTGACTATTCTTTCTACCCTGCCGTCGGCCGGGATTGGCGCGGTGCTGTTCTTGTGGCTATGGAAGCTGGACTTTTCCATCATGGCGCTGATTGGTGTGATTCTGCTGATCGGCATTGTCAAAAAGAACGGAATTTTGCTGATTGACTTTGCTTTGCATGCCATGCGTGAGCAGGGGCTTTCTGCAAAGGATGCGATTCATAAAGCGTGTCTGATTCGCTTCCGGCCGATCATGATGACAACTATTGCTGCGATGCTGGGTGCAATACCTTTGATCTTGGCTTTTGGCGCAGGTTCGGAACTGCGTCAGCCACTGGGGATTGCGATTGCGGGCGGGTTGCTGATCAGCCAGATGCTGACGCTGTTTACAACGCCTATCGTTTTCCTGGCTTTGGACCGCCTGTTCAACCACCATCACAAACCACAGGCAGCACACTGATCCGTATATTTTTTGGGGTTATCGGGCGGTAGAAAACACCTCGTCTGCGCTGTGTTCTGTAGCGGCATTTCCCCAAATAAATGCATTTACCAGAACTGTTCTGGTGCATGGATTGTCCATAATGGCCTGCTGGATTTGCCAATGCACCAAATTTGCGTGTGATAACATGGCCGTTCCAGTACGCATTGGATGCATGTACTTGCTTAAGTATGTTGCTGCAAAACAATTCCAACTTGCATGATGTGACTGGCCGCTGTTGTAAGAATTTCATGCCGTTGTGTGATGGTTCGGGGGTATCACCCGGCCTTGCCGGTTGTGTATATGGAGCCGGTACAGTTTCACGCTGAGGGACGAAGAGCAGAAAAATCAGTTTGTCTGCTTTGAAGGTATTTGTCTGGGCGCAAAAATTGCATACACACGAATTATCTTCATTCAAACGAACGCACGATGAGGAGTTTATTCATGAATTTCAGTTTGACAACAGACAGGCAGGGCCTGCAAAGGCTGCTGTGTGCCGGTGTTTTTTCTTTGCTGCTGATGGCCGGCAGTATGGCGGCGTCAGCACGGGATCTGGTGATTGCGATACGCTCTGAGCCGACCTCCATGGACCCGCAGTACCATGCACTGACATCCAATATCCAGTTTTCTCAGACCTTGTTTGAACCGCTGATTTGCAATGACAATGATCTGCAGTTGAAACCCTGCCTGGCCGAGTCCTGGACATCGGATGGCAATGTCTGGACCATCAAGCTGCGCCCGGATGTCAAGTTCTCTGATGGCTCCCCATTAACGGCAGACGATGTGGTGTTTACATTCAAGCGTGTGCCCTTGGTGCCTAACAGCCCATCATCTTATGTGATTTATACGCAGCAGATCACCAGTGTTGAAGCTGTTGATCCGCTGACGGTGCGCATTACAACAGAAAAACCGTATCCGCTGCTGCCCAACAATCTGGCGAGCCTGCAGATCATGTCGGCCAAGGCTGCATCAGGGGCAGCGCCTGAGGGTAAAACGACAACACAACTGAATGCCGGTGAAGGGCTGGTGGGTACGGGGCCGTATCGTTTTGTATCATGGCGTCGCGGCTCTGAGATTGTATTTGAGCGCAATCCATATTATTGGGGCACACCACCGGCATGGGACAAGGTGACATACCGGTTCATTACCAATCCGGCATCGCGTATTGCGGCTTTGCTGTCAGGGGATGTGGATCTGATTGAAGATCCACCCACAGAAGACTTGCCCCGCCTGAGAAACAATGCGGGTATCCGGGTGGTGACCAAGGCATCAAACCGGGTGATTTATGCGGCACTGGATCAGCATGGCGAGCAAACGCCGGGTATTTCGGGCACTGGCAACAAGAACCCGCTGCTGGATCACCGTGTGCGTGAAGCCATGTCATTGGCGCTGGATCGCAAAGCCATTGTGGAGCGTGTGATGGGCGGCATTGCAACGCCTGCCGCACAACTGCTGCCCTACCCGATGTTTGGCACTAGCCAGAAACTGACGCAGATTCCCGCAGCCGACCTGGAGCGTGCCAAGGAACTGCTGGCGCAGGCCGGTTATGCACAGGGGTTTACGCTGATTCTGGGGACGCCGAACGGGCGCTATATCAATGACAGCAAAGTGGCGCAGACACTGGCGGCCATGTGGAGCCGGATCGGTATCAAGACCACTGTGGATGCTGTTGCACCGCCGGTATTTTTTAAAAAACGTGATGGTCACGAGTACAGTGCATATTTAGCAGGGTGGTCGACCACAACCGGTGAAATGTCCAATACGCTCAATGCGCTGCTGGTTACGCCCAACATTGAAAAAGGTGTGGGGACAACCAACCGCAGCCGTTACTCTAACCCTGAAATGGACAAACTGGTTGAATCCGCAGCGACCGAAATGGATGACGCCCGGCGCGCTGACCTGCTCAGGCAGGCCAATGAAATGGCGATGGCCGATTTTGCAATGTTGCCACTTCATTTTGAACAGTCGGTGTGGGCGATGAAAAATGATATCGATTACCCCGGACGTGTTGACCAGATGACGCTGGCGCAGGAGGTTGTTCCTGCCGGTAAATGATCTGATAGGTGTCAGGAGGAGGCTGCTTGCAGCCTTCAGGCTTTGCTGCATTTCCTGCAGCAAAGCGGTTAATGGGATAGTGAATGGGACATCAGCGTATTTTAATTGCCGTGCGCGGGTGGCGATTTGTTAAAACCTGTGCATAATGGGGCAGGACATCGTGCATAATTTGTTTTCCACGCTGAAATAAATATTTAGAACATGCTTGCTTACATCATTCGTCGTATTTTGCAGGCCATGTTGGTCATGCTGGTCATGTCAGCCTTGGTTTTCTGCGGTCTTTATATGGTGGGCGACCCGGTGGCCATGATGGCCAGCCCGGAGGCGACAGAGCTTGAGCGCGCGGCGATCCGGCAGAACCTGGGGCTGGATAAGCCGCTGGTGGTGCAGTATCTTCATTTTCTGGGGCAGGCACTGCAACTGAATTTTGGCAACAGTTTTCATGACGGTGAACCGGCCATGAAACTGATTTTGCAGCGTATGCCGGCAACGCTTGAACTGGCAACGGTTGCAATGCTGATTTCTCTGCTGATAGGAATTCCGCTGGGTATTTGGGCTGGGCTCAAGCCGAATGCGCTGAGTTCGCGCGGCATCATGTCGGTTTCGACACTGGGCTTCTCGCTGCCCAATTTCTGGATTGGGCTGATGTTCATTATCCTGTTTGCCGTGTACCTGAAATGGCTGCCATCCGGCGGCAGAGGGCCGGTTGTGTCCATTGGCCCGATCGATCTGAGCATTCTGACGCTGGAGGGGTGGAAGTATATCCTGCTGCCGGCATTTACCATTGCGTGTGCCAAGGCGGCGCTGATCATCCGGGTGACACGTGCCGCCACGCGCGAAGCATTGCCGATGGAATATATCAAGTTTGCGCGTGCCAAAGGGGTGCCGCGCGGCAAAATTCTGCGCACGCATCTGCTGAAAAATATCCTGATTCCCATTATCACGATTGCCGGGCTGGAGTATGGCCAGGTGATTGCTTTTGCGGTGGTGACGGAGACTATTTTCTCGTGGCCGGGCATGGGGCAGTATCTGATCCAGTCGATTCAGAATCTGGATCGGCCGATTGTGGTGGCCTATCTGATTCTGATTGTGTTTTTATTGGTGATGCTGAATCTGATTGTGGATGTGTTGTATTCCGTTTTGGATCCGCGGGTGCGGGTGCAAGGAGCCAAATCATGAATGACACAACTTCCGCTGCACTTTCTGCTGAAGACACGGCTATTGCATTGCCGCCGCCGGAAACCCCCTGGCAGCGTTTTCGGCGTGAATACTGCTCGAGCAAAATTGCCATTATTGCACTGGTGCTTTTTCTGCTGACCTTGTTTGTTGCGGTGTTTGCACCCTGGGTGTCGCCACAGGACCCTTATGACCTGGCGGCCCTGGAGATTTTTGATTCCAAGCTACCTCCTGGCAGTGTAAGCGAATTTTCCGGCATGACATATTGGCTGGGCACTGACGGGCAGGGGCGTGACATGCTCTCGGCTATTTTTTATGGCCTGCGTACCAGTCTGATGGTCGGGTTTGTTTCCGTGGCAGTGGCGCTGGTGGTTGGCTGTCTGGTCGGCCTGGCGGCAGCATACTTTGGCGGCTGGGTCGACTCGGTACTGATGCGCATTGTGGATATTCAGCTGTCATTTCCCTCTATTTTGATTGCGCTGATTTTGCTGGCGGTGCTGGGGCAGGGGGTTGACAAGGTGGTGTATGCGCTGATCATCGCGCAGTGGGCCTATTTCGCCCGTGCGGCGCGCGGCTCGGCACTGGTGGAGCGTTCCAAGGAATATATTGAAGCGGCACAATGCATGTCGCTGCGGCCGATGCGCATCTTGATCAAGCACCTGTTGCCCAACTGCCTGCCGCCGTTGATTGTGATTGCCACGATCAACATTGCACACGCAATTATTCTGGAGTCCACGCTTTCATTTCTGGGGGTGGGCGTACCGGTAACAGAGCCTTCGTTGGGAATGCTGATTAAAAACGGGTTTGACTATATTCAGTCGGGCGAATACTGGATTTGCTTTTACCCGGGAATTGCGCTGGCAATTGCCATCATCAGTATCAATCTGGTGGGCGATCAGTTGCGTGATGTCCTCAACCCGCATAATTCAAACTGAACCACATGAATACAGAAACAGAACAACAGACATCCGCGATGCCGCTAACAGCGTCAGCCGTTCCGGTGCTGGAGGTGCGGGGGCTTAAAACGCATTTTTTCACGCATGATGGTGCGGTGAAAGCGGTGGACGGTGTGGATTTGACGATCCGGCAGGGTGAGATTCTGGGGCTGGTTGGAGAGTCTGGCTCCGGCAAAAGCATCACCGGGTTCTCCATCATGGGGTTGATTGACGCGCCCGGACGTGTTGTGGATGGCAGCATCAAGTTCATGGGGCAGGAGCTGGTCGGCATTGGCGAAGAGCGGATGCAGAAGCTGCGGGGCAAAGATATTGCAATGATTTTCCAGGACCCGATGATGACGCTCAACCCGGTGCTGCGCATCGATACACAAATGGTTGAGGCAATTCTGGTACACGACAAAAGTGTCAGTCGTGAGGCGGCGCTCAAGCGTTCGGAAGAGGCTTTGGCAATGGTCGGAATTCCGGCACCGAAAGAACGGCTGAAGACATATCCGCATGAACTTTCCGGTGGTATGCGGCAGCGTGTGGCAATTGCCATTGCGTTGCTCAACCATCCGAAACTGATCATTGCCGATGAGCCGACAACAGCGCTGGACGTGACAATTCAGGCCCAGATTCTGTATGAAGTGCAGAAGCTGTGTGAGGAAACCGGTACTGCCCTGATCTGGATTACACATGACCTGGCGATTGTTTCGCGGCTGGCCGATGAAATATCGGTGATGTATGCCGGGCGCATTGTCGAAAGCGGGCCGGTTGAATCGGTGATCAAACATCCGGCGCATCCTTATACGCTGGGGCTGATGAACTCCATTCCTGCACGCACCACCAACGGGCAGATGCTGCGGCAGATTCGCGGCATGACGCCTTCTTTGCTGCATCTGCCGCGTGGCTGTGCATTTCGCCCGCGGTGTGATTATGCAACCGATGCCTGTCTGCAGAACCCGCAGCCGGCGGCTGTCACATCCACCCAGAAGGTTCGCTGCTGGAACGCACTGACCCATACCGATAATGGATTTAAAGCAACATGATTGAGACAGCAGCTACATCGTCAAGCGAACCTTTGCTGAAGCTCAGAGGGATAGAAAAGCGTTTTGTCCAGTCGATTGACCTGGCCGACAGAATCGCTAACCTGCTGGGTGCCAAAAACAAACCGTCTGTCGTGCATGCCGTGGATGGTGTGGACCTGGACGTTTACCCGGGGGAGGTCATTGGTATTGTGGGCGAATCAGGGTGCGGCAAATCGACCCTGGGGCGCATTATTGCCGGCATCAATCCCCCGACGGCGGGCGAAATCTCCTATATGGGCAAAAAGATCAGCGCCATGGAGACCGCCGAGCGCCGTGCGTACGAGCTCAGTGTGCAGATGATTTTTCAAAACCCGATGGCGTCGCTGAACCCGCGCATGCGCGTGCTGGATATCATCGGCGAAGCGCCTGTGGTACATGGCATTGTTTCAAAGGCGCAAAAGAAAGAATATGTGGCCAGCCTGATGGAGCAGGTTGGCCTGGACCCTGATTATGCGCAACGCTACCCGCACCAGTTTTCCGGCGGGCAGCGCCAGCGCATTGGCATTGCCCGGGCACTGGCGCTTAAGCCCAAAGTTATTGTGTGTGATGAGGCGGTGGCGGCGCTGGACGTTTCCATTCAGGCGCAGGTGCTGAACCTGTTCATGGAGCTGCGCGAAACGCTGAACCTGACCTACCTTTTCATCAGCCATAACCTGGGCGTGGTGGGGCATATTTCGGACCGCGTGCTGATCATGTATCTGGGGCGTCTGGTTGAAATTGCGCCGACCGAAACGGTATTCAACAACCCGAACCACCCTTATACGCAGGCGCTTTTATCAGAACTGCCAACACTGGATACCGTGAAGCGCGCGTTTCAGCCGATCAAAGGCGAGCTGCCTTCACCGCTGGCGCCCCCGCCGGGGTGCACCTTTCATCCACGCTGCCCCAATGCAATGGAGCGCTGTAAAAAAGAAATGCCTTTGCACCAGGTTATTGAGGCAGGGCACATCAGCGCCTGCCACCTGAACGATCTGACCAAGCTTTCACCCTATTGAAGGAACTGCGTTATGACAGAAGCTGTTACCCCCAGCACCCCGACACCGTTTCCCCCTTTTGTCCTGGCGTTGCCCAAGGCGGATGCGATTCCGCTGGTTTGCGACTCTCCGCACAGCGGGGTACGTTACCCGGCGGACTTCGGGTTTTCGGTGCCGTTTGATATTTTGCGCTCGGGCGAAGATACCGACGTGCATGCATTGTGGCAGGGGCTGCCGGATGTGGGCGGCGTGCTGCTGGCCGCAGAGTTTCCACGCAGCTATATTGACCCCAACCGCGATGCCGATGATATTGATGTGACCATGTTGTCTGACGCGTGGCCGGGAGAAGCATGCCCTACAGAAAAATCCCGCCTGGGTATTGGGCTGATCTGGAAAGTTGCGGGCAATGACGGAAGGCACCCTATTTATGACCGCTTGCTGACTTCCAAAGAGGTGCAGGCCAGAATTGAAACGTATTATCAGCCCTACCACGCGGCATTGCGCAACCATATTGAGCGTGCCTACTCCCAGTTCGGTGCGGTATGGCATTTGAACCTGCATTCCATGCCTGCCAACGCGTACGAAGGGTTGGAAATGAGCGGGAATTACACACTGGCTGATTTTGTGCTGGGTAATCGCGATGGGACCACGTGCTCTGAGGAGTTTACCCAACTGGTGGCGCAGTCTTTGCGTGCCAAAGGGTATACGGTAGCGATCAATGATCCATACAAGGGGGTTGCGCTGATTGCCCGTCTGGGCCGTCCGGCGGAAAACCGGCACAGCCTGCAGATTGAAATTCATCGTGGCTTGTATATGGATGAGCAAACGCGGGAGCGTAGTGCCGGCTTCAGCACATTGCAGGCCAATCTGACAGCGCTTTCTACGGAAATTGCTGCTTATATCAGGGAGCAGGTTAAATGAGCAGTCTGATCACGGAAATACAGACCGAACATCCCAGGCTGGTTGAAATCCGGCGGGATATCCATGCACACCCTGAAACGGCATTTGAAGAACAGCGAACCTCTGATCTGGTCGCCGCTTTGCTGGAGAAATGGGGCATTGAAGTGCACCGCGGGCTTGGCCAGACCGGCCTGGTGGGCGTGTTGCGTGGCAGCCAGGGTGCGGGGTCTCGCACCCTGGGGTTGCGTGCAGATATGGATGCATTGCCAATGCCCGAATACAACCGTTTTGCACACAAATCGCTGATACAGGGGCGCATGCATGGCTGCGGTCATGACGGGCACACCACCATGCTGCTGGGTGCTGCGCATTATCTGGCCGGGCACCGTGATTTTGCCGGAACCATCCATTTTATTTTCCAACCGGCTGAAGAAGGCGGGAATGCTGGCGCACGCTATATGATTGAGGATGGTCTGCTGGAGCGTTTCGCCTGTGATGAGATTTACGGTATGCACAATATGCCGGGTCTTGCCGCGGGTACCCTGAATTTTCGCAAAGGTGCCATGATGGCTTCAAGCAACCGCTTTACCATCACCATCAAAGGCATTGGCGGACATGCCGCCATGCCGCATAAAACCGTGGATCCCATTGTCATAGCGGCAGAAATGGTCGGGGCACTGCAAACGGTAATTTCACGGCATAAAAACCCGGATGCCAGTGCGGTGCTGTCTGTGACGCAGATTCATGCCGGCGATGCGTTCAATGTAATCCCTGATGAAGCGGTGATTAAAGGCACGGTGCGTACATTTGATACGCCAACACTAGACCTGATTGAAGACAGAATGCGTCAGGTGGTTCAAACACTGCCGCAGGTACATGGCGGTACAGGGGCGTTGGATTTTGTGCGGGCTTATCCGGTACTGGTGAACTGGGATGCGCAGACCGACTTTGCGGCTTCTGTCGCAGAGCAGGTGTTTGGCAAAGATCGGGTGGATCGTGATACGCCACGTTTAAGCGGAGCAGAGGACTTTTCGTTCTTTTTGGAAAAAGTGCCCGGTTGCTACCTGTTTATTGGCAATGGCGGTGGTGAGCACCGTGAAGCTGCCTATGAAGGCATGGGGCCATGCGAACTGCACAACCCCAATTATGATTTTAACGATGCATTGCTGCCTATTGGTGCCACCTACTGGGTGCGTCTGGCGCAGGCGTTTTTTCAAAGGGGTAACGGGAGAGGCTAGTTTCGGTTTTTGGTGTTTTTCCTGTCAATGTACTTGCCAGCCAGTCCGCCGGTAACTAAGGCGGCGCCTACTAGCCCATAGCATAAAGCTGCGCCGCCGATCTCTTCTGGGAAAATAGAAGCCAGCCAATGCCATCTGCCGGATGAAAAGCTCAGGTCTCCTGTATAAAGACACTGCAGACACAACGTAAAAAATACAAATCCCAGCCCTATCAAGAAATGATGTTTATCATTATTGGTCATAAAATCATGCCTATCTCATAAATGAGATGGAAAAAGTGGCTTGTTGATAAGTCTCTATCATGATTTTAAATTAAAAAGCTGCCTGGTCAGCAGCTTTTTTACACACTTGTTTTACACCCAGCAACTGCAACCAAATGCGCCCCAGAATCCTTTCTGGTTATCGGCAGAAACCGCTTCGCTGTAGGCGCTGGCATGGGCGTGCCCATGCAGGTTGCATTGTCGTGCACAACTGCACAGCGACGAAAACACTTTGTTCTGCATGGCTGTGTTGGCACGCTGATAGCCGCCAAACTCGCGTACAGGGGACCAGTCCGGCATGGCAGCCGGCAGGGGCGGCGCCAGTGATTCAAAGTGGTCTGTACCGTAGACGATTTTGCCGCCGACCAGTGTGAGAACAGATTCAATCTGCTTGATTTCATTTTCGGGCAGTTTGAAGTAATCATCCGAGAGAACGGCGAGATCGGCATACTGTCCTTTTTTGATCTGCCCTTTTTTGCCTTCCTCACCCGAAAACCACGCATTGGCCTTTGTCCATAGGCGCAGCGCCTGTTCGCGGTCAACGCAGTTACGCCGCGGATACAGGTTCAGGCCTCCCAGTGTCTGGCCAGTCACCAGCCATGAAAGGGCAACCCAGGGGTTGTAAGAAGCGACCCGGGTGGCGTCGGTACCGGCACCGACCGGCACGCCGGCTTCCAGCATTTTGACAATTGGCGGTGTTTCCTCAGCCGCTTTGACACCATAGCGCTCGACAAAATACTCGCCCTGATAAGCCATGCGGTGCTGAATGGCAATGCCCCCGCCCAGTGCGGCAATACGGTCAATGTTGCGCTGGCTGATGGTTTCGGCATGGTCAAAGAACCAGTGCAGGCCGTCAAAAGGGATATCCTTGTTGACTTTTTCGTAAACGTCCAGAGCACGTGAAATGGTTTCATCATAAGTGGCGTGCAAGCGCCACGGCCAGCGGTTTTCAGCCAGTACACGAATCACGGGCTCAAGCTCCTGCTCCATGTTCTGCGGCATTTCAGGGCGGGGGACGCGGAAGTCTTCAAAATCAGCGGCAGAATAAACCAGCATTTCACCAGCCCCGTTGTGGCGGTAATAGCTGTCGCCATCACCTGGTGTCACGGACTGGACCCAGCCTTTAAAGTCATCCAGCTCTGCGCCCGGGTGTTGTGTGAACAGATTGTAGGCAATGCGTACCGTAAGCTCGCCATTGGCGGCGAGTTTTTCGATGACTTGATAGTCATCAGGATAGTTTTGCGAGCCACCGCCGGCATCGATCACCCCGGTAATGCCCAGGCGGTTCAGTTCGCGCATAAAGTGTCTGGTCGAGTTCAACTGGTATTCGAGCGGCAGTTTCGGGCCTTTGGCCAGCGTGGCATAAAGAATGGTGGCATTAGGCTGCGCCAGTAGCAGCCCGGTTGGGTTGCCATTGACATCGCGCTGTATTTCCCCTCCGGGAGGGTTGGGTGTGTCTTTGGTATACCCGGCAACGCGCAACGCGGCACGGTTCAAAATGGCCCGGTCGTACAGGTGCAGAATAAAAACCGGTGTGTCCGGTGCAATGGCATTCAGCTCATCGATGGTTGGCAAGCGTTTTTCGGCAAACTGGTGTTCGGTAAAACCGCCCACCACACGCACCCATTGCGGCGCTGGCGTATGCTCGACCTGCCGTTTCAGCATGGACATGGCATCGGATAAAGAGGTGACGCCATCCCAGCGCAGCTCCATATTGTAGTTAAGCCCGCCCCGGATAAGATGCTGGTGACTGTCGATCAGTCCGGGAATGACACGCCGCCCGCCGAGGTCGATGACCCGCGTATGTTCGCCTTTGAACTCCAGCACCTCTTGCTCTGTGCCTACGGCAAAAAAGACGTTATCCTTAATGGCAACGGCCTGTGCAGCCGGGTTGCTGCGGTCCAGTGTCGTGAATTGGCCATTTACAAGAATAAGATCTGGTTTCATGTCTTCCTCTCAGGTATCCGTATAAGCGTTATTGACACACATTCATTTTCGGGGTGAATCATACATGGTTGTACGAAATTTTGGAATGCGTTAAGAGCCCGGTGCAAGAAAATGAGAAACCACAGGGGGCTGTTCCCCGGTGTGAAAGGCGAGTGCTTCTTCCTGAATGTCGCGATCATATTCGGTGACACGTTCGTGCTGGCGCAGATGTTCCAGCCAGGAGGCCACAATGAAATATTCTAAATAACGCCCAGGTTGAGCCACGTCTTCAAAAATTCCCCATGCATATGCGCCATCACGGCGTCGTTCTTTGTGCAGCCTGTCCATTGCAGAAACAAATGCGGCAGCCTTTTCAGGGTCAATTTTATATTCAATTGTAATCAAAACGGGCCCCCGGTCATGATTGGCAGATAAATTCACCAAAGGGGCCGGCCAGTGCATGGATGGCGCAAGGTTGATGTCATCATTTTGCGGCAGCCGGTACGGCCATGTTACAAACATCGCAACGATTGCACCTGCAGAGGCGATTAGCAGTGCTGCCGGGATGCTGGTATGAGAGGCCACCTGCCCCCAGATGATGCTGCCTAAGGTCTGCGAGCCAAAAAATACCATGACAAAAACCGACAGGCCGCGGGCGCGTACCCATTCGGGTAAAGCGATCTGTACCGCGCTGTTCAATGATGTCAGTACCATGATCCATGAGGCACCTGCAATAAGGCAGACCGCACCAGTAATGTATGTCTGCTTAACCAGGGCAAAAACACACATGGTAATAACCGTGCCTATGGTGCCTGCCATCACCAGTTGATTGGCATTCAAATGTTTACGTAACGTGGGTAGTAGAAAAGCGCCTGCAACAGCACCCACACCGATACACCCCAATAAAATGCCATACAGATTCACGCCGCCTTGCAGAACCTGCCGTGCAATCAATGGCAGCAGTGCCCAGTATGCGCTGGCAAACAGAAAGAAACCAGCGGCTTTGATCAGCGGTGCTTTGAGCAGGTCACTGTGCAGTGCGTAACGCAAACCGGCCTGTACCGCACCCGGAAGATGCTCGGCAGGAAGGTGGTGGCTTCCTGTTGCGGCAGGGCGCCACCAGAGCAATGCAATAACAACGATGACATAACTTAAGGCATTTACAAAAAAAGGAGCGGCCAGCCCGATAGCGCCGATAATGATGGCCGCCAGCACCGGCCCAATGGCGCGGCTGATATTGACGCCAACACTGTTAATGGCTACTGCCTGTTGCAGGGCCGGACGAGGCACCAGGCTAGGGACAATGGCCTGCCATACAGGCGACGTCATGGCTGCGCCAATGCCCATGAGAAATGTGAACATCAGCAGCAGCAAGGGGGTGGTGATACCCAGTACCACCGTGATGCCTAACCCCGCAGCCACAAAGATGAGTACAGACTGAACCACCAGCAGCATGTATTTCCGGTTCAGAATATCGGCCAGCGCGCCTGCAGGAAGCGCCAGCAGAAAAACCGGCAAAGCGGTCGCTGCCTGGGTAAGCGAGACCCAGGTCGGGGATGAGTCGGACAGGGTGGTCATCAACCAGCCGGCCCCTACATCGTGCATCCAGGTGCCGATATTCGACAAAACGGTTGCTACCCACAGCACAGCAAATGCTTTGTAGGCAAATGGGTTTTTAGAGGACTGCCCTGCTTGGGAAGAGGTGTGTTTGGGGTCGTTCATGAGATACTCTTTTCATTATGGAATAGCATACGATGAACAGACACAAACTGACGTGTTGTTGAAGACATCGTAACATAACGATGCATTTTCATGCGATTGCTTGTGATTGGTGTAGGCTGCCAATGTGAGAAATGCAATTGAGAGATGGAGTGTGTTGGCGCAGCGGTATCGCAAGAATGAAGTTTTTCAGGCTTTTTGCCATGGCAGACAAGAGGACTGCCATGGCAAGCGCCAATACAGATAAATTCAGCGTATTATTTTGCGGGCACTGGGGCCAAAACTTCGTGTTTGCTGCTGGTGCGTTGAGCTGCCTTATGCACCATGGTATAAGCGTAATCAACGCCCATGCCATAGGCGCCGGAGTGTTCTTTGACCAAATTCATCACTGCGTCATAGGTTTCTTTGTGGGCCCAGTCACGTTGCCATTCAAGCACAACCTGCTGCCATGTGACAGGAACAACCCCGGCCTGAATCATGCGCTGCATGGCATAGTCATGTGCTTCTTTGGTGGTGCCGCCGGAAGCATCGGCAACCATGTAGATTTCGTATCCGCCTTCGAGCATGGCACACAGCGCAAAGCTGTTGTTACACACCTCTGTCCATAAGCCCGAAACAACCACTTTTTTGCGTTTGTTTGCGGCCAGTGCATCGCGTACCTTCTGGTCATCCCAGGAGTTCATGGATGTGCGTTCCAGCAACTTTTGTTTGGGAAATACATCCAGCAGCTCAGGGTAGGTAAAGCCGGAAAAGCTTTCAGACTCAACGGTCGTGATGATGGTCGGGATATTAAAAATTTTAGCGCCCTTGGCCAAACCAACGGTATTGTTTTTCAAAACCTGGCGGTCCATGGACTGCACGCCAAAAGCCATTTGCGGCTGCTGGTCAATAAAAATAACTTGGCAGTTTTTAGGGGTTAACAACTGAAGTTTTTCATTACTCATCATAAGTTCCTTTTCAGTGAGCATGGTTTAGCTGATGTTTTTAGCCTGCATCCTGCACAGCAGGCCCAGATGTCAGGTCAGATGGGTGTGGTGTATTAATACTTGTTCATCACAGCGCATGTAACCTGTCGACAAATTACAGCAGCAGAGAAATACTTTCATTAAAAGCAAACATTTTGAAAACCCAAATCCTATTGCGGGATCGGATTATTTCATTCTAGTGCGCAAAATAAGGCGTTTGTAGTTTTGAGTAATAGACCATTCTGGGAGCACAGTTGAAGCGGCCCGGCGGAGTCTGTCCATTTTGAAAATGATTGGAGGCAGCCAAATGTGCAGACTCGCAGAAAGCCTCAAGGTGAGGGGCTGGCCCTACACCTTATGTTTAAATCTCAACCTTGCTGCCCAGTTCAATGACCCGATTGGCCGGAATGTTGTAAAAGTCCGCAGCGCCTTCAGCATTGCGGTACAACGTGGCAAACAGCTTTTTTCGCCAGGGCATCATGTGGCAGAGGCCTCCGAGTGCGGATACGATGTTTTCACGCGAGAAAAAGTAAGATGTCTGCAGCGGGTCAAGATCAATGCCCCGGCCTGACAGCAGTTTCAGGGCTTCAGGAATATCGACTTCGTTTTTAAAGCCGTAATTCAGCGTGACCTGCCAGCAATCATGGCCCAGTGGTTTTAACTCGATACGGTCATTGAACCCGACCCAGGGGATCTCGTGCAGATCAACATAAACAAACAGGTTGGTGGCATGAATGACTTTATTATGCTTGAGGTTATGCAACAGCGATAACGGTACCGTGCCAAGGTCGTTGTTCATAAAGACCGCAGTACCTTCCACGCGGGAGGGCGGGTTGGCAAAAATGGCATCCAGAAAGGGGGGTAACTGGATGGCATTGAGAAGGCGGGCCCGATTTAGAGATTGTTTTCCATGCATCCAGGTCAGCATGATCATGCTAACCAGCGATGCCACAAGAATAGGCAGCCAGCCACCATCGGTAAACTTCAGGATATTGGAGCTGAAGTACAGCAGGTCGATACTGATGAAAAAGACTGTGGCAGCAAGACAGAGCCATAAAGGATAACGGCGACCATAGCGGATGACAAAAAACGACATCAGCGTAGTGATCAGCATTTGCAGCGTGACGGCAATACCGTAGGCGGCAGCCAGATTACCCGATGATTTAAAGAACAGGACAACAACCACAATGCCGGCAAACAATGACCAGTTGACAACGGGGATATAGATCTGACCGGTCTGGTAAATGGATGTATGCATAATGCGCATCCGTGGCAGAAACCCCAGTTGAATGGCCTGGCGTATACATGAGAATGCCCCTGTAATCAGTGCCTGGGACGCAATGATGGTGGCGACTGTGGCCAGGCAGACCAGTGGAACCAGTGCCCAGGAGGGGGCGATCTGGAAAAATGGGGTGCCGACCTGGTCCGGTTTTGTCGACATCAAATAAGCGCCTTGCCCAAAATAGTTCAAAAGCAGGCCAGGCATGGCGCAGCCATACCAGGCAATGCGGATGGGGGTTCGGCCAAAATGCCCCAAATCGGCGTACAGGGCTTCCGCTCCGGTGACGCAGAGCACAACGGCACCCAGTGCCAGAAAACCAAGTGTCGTATATGTCGTAAAAAATTCAAGGGCGTAAAGGGGGTTGAGCGCCCGCAGTACCTGCGGGGCGTGGATGATTTGCGATATCCCTAAAATTCCGAGAACCACAAACCACAGCAACATGACCGGGCCAAAAAAACGGGCAATGCCTGCTGTGCCTTTGCGTTGCGCCGCAAACAGCGCTAACAGAATGACCAGCGTAATTGGAATGATATAGCGGTGAAAATGGGGGGAAATCAGCTCCAGCCCTTCCACGGCAGACAGAACCGATACGGCAGGTGTAATGATGCCGTCACCACAGAACAATGCGGTGCCGAACAGGCCCAGCAGTAACAGGACATGCCGGATACGCGGCTTGTCATGAACGGCCTGGGTGGCCAGCGTCATCATGGCAATTAGCCCGCCTTCTCCGCGGTTGTCATTGTTCAGGATCAGGTAAACATATTTCAGGGAAACAACGATTGTCAGTGTCCAGAATACCAGCGACAGCACGCCCAAAATACTGTGCTCAGTCAGAGGAATGTGCGCATGCACAAACACCTCTTTCAATGCATACAGCGGGCTGGTACCGATGTCGCCATAAACAATGCCTAAAGCACCCAAAGACAGCGCCATGCGATTGCGGGAAGAGGGTTGTGCCATAAGGGTGGGGTGTCCATTAAATGCAGGCGCGATACGGCTGCCAAATATGCCTTGGATACAAGGGTAGGCGTTTATGAGCCGGTGCTGCTGGTTGTATGTCTACTGTAGTTTGATTGAAGCCAGTGCTGCTGCATGGTTGACAGGGCAATATGGCATATGGTTGGGAGAGCCTCTGAGGAAAACAGTTATATTTGCCTAGAATACCACGTTCATTAAAATACCGCTGCCCGATCAGTTTTGCATTGCCACGCTGAGATGGCGCGGTTGTATTTCAGGGGTGTGGTATGGCCGCTTAAAAACAAAAGGAGATGCTCAGCATCTCCTTTTGTTTGCATAGCAAAATAGCCGGGTCAGTATACTTCGGCTTCCGGATCGGTCGCCTCCAGTTCGTAACTGGCGGCAAGCATGGCCAAGCGCCCAATGACCCCGTACATGTAAAAGCGGTTGGGGGAGCTGGCACCAGGCTTCATGCCTGGCTGCGGCAGATGGGGCGATTCGGCAAACGCCAGCGGCACAAAGCCGGCGCCTGGCGCATTCAGATTTTCATCGGTACCACGGCTGGAATGTACCCGGTAAAACCCGCCGACAACGTATCTGTCAATCATATATACCACAGGCTCGGCAACGGCTTCGTTAACCTGTTCATAGGTCAGAACACCTTCCTGTATCAATACCTCCGAGACGGTCTGGCCATCCTTAATGGTGCTCATTTTGTTGCGTGTGCGGCGGTTCAGGGAGTCCAGCTCTCTGACGTCGCGTACAGTCATGATGCCCATGCCGTAAGTGCCGGCATCGGCTTTGACAACGACAAAGGGCTTTTCCTGAATGCCGTATTCTTTGTATTTACGGCGGATTTTCGACAGCAGCATGTCCACATTGGAGCGCAGGCATTCCAGCCCTTCTTCGGCCTGGAAGTCCACTTCACCGCAATAAGAGTACAACGGGTTGATCAGCCAGGGGTCAATGCCCAGCAGTTTGGAGAATTTTTTAGCCACTTCTTCATACGCCCGGAAGTGGTTGTGTTTACGTCGTATGGCCCATCCTGCGTGCAGTGGAGGCAGCAAAAACTGCTCGTGCAGATTTTCCAATACGGCCGGAATACCGGCGGACAGGTCATTGTTGAGAACGATGGTGCAGGGATCAAAGTTCTTCAAACCGAGACGGCGCTGCGAGCGTTCCAGCGGCTCCAGCGTCAGGGTTTCGCCGGTTGGCAGGGTCAGGGTGGTGGGTTCCTTGATATTTTCATCGAGGGAACCCAGGCGAACATTCAGTCCGGCAGAGCGGAAAATCCGCATTAAACACAGAACGTTCTGTAAGTAAAAAACGTTGCGGGTATGGTTTTCCGGAATCAACAGCAGGTTTTTGGCTTCCGGGCAGATTTTTTCCACTGCGGCCATGGCTGCCTGTGCTGCCAGCGGCATCATTTCATTGGTCAGGTTATTAAACCCGCCAGGAAACAGGTTGGTGTCAACCGGGGCCAGTTTAAAACCGGCATTGCGCAAGTCTACCGAAGTGTAAAACGGCGGGGTGTGCTCCATCCATTCCAGACGGAACCAGCGTTCAATGGCTGGCATGGAGTCCAGAATGCGTTGTTCCAGCTCGTTGATTGGACCGGTAAGGGCGGTGACAAGATGAGGTACCATAACAATTTGCCTGTTTTAACCTAAAGTAATGCGATTGCTGTCGTAATTGTAAGGAATGTGTCAATAAAAAAGGGCAATTTTTTACTCACTTGAGGGACAAAATGCGTTTTTCAAGGGTAAAAGCGTCATCTGCGCCAGAAAGAGGGCATCAGAACTGCTAAAAAACACAGCATTTCCAAGCGTCCCAGCAGCATCGCCAGAGAGCAGATCCAGATCTGGAAATTGCTTAAATGGCCAAAACTGCCAGCAGGCCCCACTTCACCAAAGCCAACGCCCATACAGTGTACGCTGGCAAGTATCGCACTGAAAGCGCTGACCATGTCCATATCCGTCAGCAGCAGTACCATGCTCAGAGCAATAACGGTCATGCCATATACCAGCATGAATGCCAGCACAGCAAAAATGACCGGCTGGCTGATGACCTGCCCGGCAATGGTAACAGGTTGTACCGCACGCGGGTGCACCATGCGCCGAATTTCCCGTTGCGTTTGTTTAATCAGAATCAGCAGCCGGATCATTTTGACGCCCCCCCCGGTGGAGCCCGCACCGGTTGCAACACCGGAAAGCAGCAGCATCAGAACGGGGATGAACACCGGCCATTGCGTGTAATCGGTGGACATAAAGCCGGTGGTCGTAGCCACGGAGATCACATTGAACATGCCTTGCCGCAGGGCTTCCATCAGCGGATAGGTGTCCTTGATCCATAACCAGAATGATGCAAACAGGCCGCTACCCAACAAAACGGTGAGCGTAGCGCGTGCTTCCGGGTCTTGCCACAGCCGTTTGAGTGAGCGGCGGCGGATGCAGACGAAATACAGGGTAAAACTGCAACTGCCTAACAGCATGAATATGATGGCAATGCACTCGATAAGCGGGCTGTTGAAGTAGGCAAAACTCTTGTCGTGCGAGGTCAGCCCGCCCAGGCTGACGGTGCTGAACATGTGCATGATGGCGTCCGGGAAGGTCATGCCCGCTGCCCAGTATGCCAAAGCGCACAGAACCGAGAGCAGAACGTAGATGCCCCACAGCGCTTTTGCTGTTGTGGAAATGCGTGGTGTGAGTTTATTTTCCTTGAGCGGGCCGGCCATTTCTGTACGAAATAGCTGTGTGGCGCCTACGCCCAGTAATGGCAGAATCGCCACCGCTAAAATGATGATGCCTAAGCCGCCGAGCCATTGAAGAAACGTTCGCCAGAAATTCAATGAAATAGGCAGTGTGTCCAGACCCGTTAAGATGGTGCTGCCGGTAGTGGTCAGACCGGAAACGGCTTCAAAGTAAGCATGTGAAAAATCAATCGGGCGGCCAATATGATAGAGCGAAATCATAATGGGGAAGCTGGCAAACAATGGCAGCCATGACCAGGTCAGCGGTACCAGCAGGACGCCATCGCGTGGAATCAGGTCGCGCTGGTGTTTGCGCATGGTGAGCCACAGGCACAGCCCGGTGACAATGGTGAACACGGCGCAGCCGAGAAAAATATAGGCCACGCCATCATGGCGCGTGCTCCAGCCCGTCAGTGCAGGCAGAAGCATCAGTATCCCGAAAAAAGCCTGCACCATTCCCAAAACCCTGAGAACAGGAAACAGGCTTTGCCAGGAGTCAGAGGAAGGTCGCGCCCACCTTGAAGAGTTTTTCCACATCGCGTATCAGCCGTTTACTGGGAAGGAAGAGGACTATATGGTCATTGTTTTCAATGACGGTATGACTGCTGGGAATGATGACCTGTGCATTGGGCAGTTGAACCAGTGTTTGCGCCGTCTGCTGCGGATTATCCTGTATTTGGGTGGAGTCGGCAAAGCCGGACTCGGTTGCCAGCGTAGAGTCCGGTGTGACGGTTCCATCTGAAAGCCCCCGGATGATCAACCCGACCTGAACCCCCGCCGGAAGTTTCAGGTCGCCCAATTGGCGCCCGATCACGCGGGATGTTTTACGGGTGCCGCGCGCCACAATTTCCAGCGCTTCGGCAACGCCCCGGCGCAGGCTGTGCACGGCAATGACCTCGCCTTTACGCACGTGCGCCAGCAATTCGCCCAGCATGGTTTGAGCTGGCGAGAGTGCAATGTCAATTTGGGTGCTGTGCATTAACTCTGCGTAACTGCGCCGGTTGATCAGTGCCAGCACACGCCGGGCACCCATGCGCTTGGCAAGCAGTGCCGACATGATGTTGTCTTCGTCGTCATGGGTGACAGATAAAAACAGGTCAATGTTGGCGACATTTTCAGATTCCAGCAGGTCTTCATCGGTGGCATTGCCCTGCAAAACCAGTACCGATTCTTTCAGTTTAGATGCCAGCGTGATGCAGCGGTCCGGGTTTTTTTCAATGACTTTGAGATTGTGGTTAATTGGGCTGGCGGCCAGGTACATGGCCAGCCGTTCGCCAACGCGCCCGCCTCCGGCGATCATGATGCGCTGCGGGCGTACACTGGAGACCGGAGCCAGTGGAGCCGTTTCTTCCGTTGCCGTTGTTGTCTCTGCGGGCGCAGCAGTTCCGGGGAGCTGGTGCAGCCCGTTCAGAATGGCCGGGATCTGGTCTTTGGCGGCCAGCACGAATACTTCGTCATCCGGTTCGATCCGGGTGCTGCCGTCGGTCATGATCAACTGGTCTGGCCCGTCCCACAGCCGGCGGTAAATCGCGACAATCCGCATTGCGATATTGGGCATGATCTGGGTGACTTCGCTGATGCTGTGGCGCACCAGTGGAGAACCCGCACGTGCGCGTACCGAAACCAGACAGGCCAGCCCTTCGGCAAAATTGCGGACCTGCAAAGCCTGCGGATATTCAACCAGTTTGGCAATATAGCGGCTCAGGGATTCTTCTGGGCAGATCAGCGTGTCAACGGCAAAGCCGTCTTTGGACAGCAGTGTGTCCTGATGGTCCAGGTGTGACGACCTGACACGGGCAATGCGTGTAGGAATGTTAAACACCATTTGCGCAATTTTGCAGGCAACCAGGTTGGTTTCTTCCAGCGAGGCGCAGGAGATCAGCAGTTCGGCGTCTCTGGCGCCGGCTTCGATCAAAACGTCAATTTCAGTGCCATTGCCTTGCACGCCGCGCAGGTCAAAGCGCTCCTGCAGGCTGCGCAGGCGCTCACTGTCATTGTCAATGACAGTGATTTCATTATCTTCCGATAACAGGTTTTCAGCCACACTTTCACCGACGCGCCCAGCGCCGATAATGATGATGTTCACGGTTGTGGCTCTCCTTTGTTATTGTTGCAGCAATAAGCCGGAATCAGGTCCGGACTTCGCCATGCCCCATGACAA
The DNA here is from genome assembly GCF_963921665.1 of Saezia sanguinis. Classification (NCBI taxonomy): domain Bacteria; kingdom Pseudomonadati; phylum Pseudomonadota; class Betaproteobacteria; order Burkholderiales; family Saeziaceae; genus Saezia; species Saezia sanguinis. The sequence goes on along the minus strand of NZ_CAWUGC010000016.1, from coordinate 119,082 downwards.
CCCACTTGAGTGAGGTCAGCCCTTCAAGCCCAACCGGACCGCGGGCATGAAATTTATCGGTGGAAATACCAATTTCAGCCCCCAGCCCATATTCAAAACCATCTGCAAAACGGGTGCTGGTATTGACCATGACGCTTGAAGAGTCTACTTCCCTGACAAATTTCATGGCATGGTCATGGTTGCTGGTCAATATGGCATCGGTATGGTGCGAGCTGAAGCGGTTAATGTGCGCGATGGCTTCATCCACCCCTTTGACCAGTTTGATGCGGATGATAGGGGCGAGGTACTCTGCCGTCCATTCATCTTCGGCCACCGGAACCAGTTTTGCACCTGGGGTATTCATCAGCAACTGGTGAACTTCAGGTGTGATGCGCATTTCAACCCCTTTAGCGACAAAAATCTGCACAATGCGGGGTAAAAATTCGGGGGCAATGCTGCGTGCAATCAGCAGACCTTCTGTTGCATTGCAGGGGCTGTATTTTTGTGTTTTGGCATTGTCAACAACCCGCAAAGCCATTTCAATGTCGACCGGATCATCCACATAAGTATGGCAATTGCCATCCAGGTGCTTGATCACGGGCATTTTGGCCTCTTTGCTGACGCGTTCAATCAGGCTGCGCCCGCCGCGTGGAATCAGCACATCGATATATTGTGGCATGGTCAGCATATAACCAACCGCTTCGCGGTCCGTGGTCGGCACCAGTTGCACGCCATGTTCAGGCAGATTGGCCTGTTGAAGTGCCTGATGAACCAAGGCCATTAAGGCCTGGTTGGAGGCCATGGCTTCCGAGCCGCCGCGCAAAATGGCCGAATTGCCGCTTTTAATGGAAAGGCTCGCCGCTTCAATGGTGACATTGGGACGGCTTTCATAGATCATGCCGAATACGCCCAGGGGAACCCGCATCTGCCCGACAGAAATCCCGCTGGGTTGCTGGTGGACATTGAGCATCTGCCCAATGGGGTCTGGCATTTTGGCCAGTTGTTCACAGCCTGTGGCCAGGGTTTCAATGATTTCCGGTGTCAGGCGCAGGCGGTCGACCATGGGAGGCGCCAGATGCGCAGCTTGCGCCTGTTGGATATCGGGCTGGTTGGCATGGATAAGATGATCAACCTGTTCTCGCAGCAATGTTGCCAGAGTCAGCAAAACCTGGTTGCGCTGTTCAATACTGGCTATGGCCATTTGGGTTGAGGCGACTCTGGCCTGAACCCCCAGCGTTTGCATGAGTGATTCAATTTGATTCATGGCAGTCAAGGCTTTAAGATACGGATGTCAAAACTAAAAAACTAAGTATGGCAGCATCATTGCATGTGGCGAGGTTGGTGATGCGTTTCGTTTTTCATTCAATGACACCGGTTAATTGAATGAAATTCATGCCATGCACCCTTAAATTGAAATTCTAATCGGTTTCCTGGTTTGTGTGGACATTTGGTCCTTTTATGTGAGAAAAATCAGTCACTGCTGGACAACTATCAAAGTTGGGATCAAGAGCAGGCGCTTTGGTATGTAAAACAGGATGGCGGATTAGACTTCATATTAATATCTGTACCATGATGTATTACTGGAATAAAAATTATTTTGAATCTTTGCATGAAATTGCGGAGCTTTTGCACCAAACTCCCGAACTGGAAAAGCTGGCAGCTTATTGTGAGCTAAGGGAGCAGGGACTGCGCCAGCAGGCTTTGCATGTTTTGCGCCAGTTTTTGAAGGAGGTGACGTATTTAACTGAGCAGCGTCAACTGGAGCTGGCATTGCAGATTCTGGAGATCAGTTATGAGGGGAGGGGTGCACGCCAATTAATGTCTCATCCTTTAAAGGCGGAGTTTTTACGCCCGGTGTTGCGCATGCATGCCCCGACCCATGCGGCAGCCTATCGGTACCAGGCATTGGATACATACGATTGGGAGGCTATGCGGCAGATTCTTGAAGAGCATCCTCTGGACGAGTTAATCTGGCAAAAGCTCATTTCATTGCATCTGCAAGGGGCAGATTTTGCCATGCACCATCTGAATGAATCGCTGTTCCTCGGGCCAGAAGATGAATGCGGCGAATTATTACAACAGGCGCACAAGCTTTTATGTCCTCCGTTTGATCAGCAGCCTGAGCATGCATTCTGGTTATGCAAGTACCAGAAATTGCAACAACTATTCGACGGCTGGGAAGCTTATCGCCAAAACCGGACAGGTACATTTCCACAATGGTGCCAGGCGCATGGAATCGACAACCAATGGCGTATTACTGTTTATTATGAAAAGTGAAAGCGCGTAATAACGCTGTTGCCGTCACACCTGGCAATACCGAAATGAACATTTTTGTGAGAGTCAGTTCCGTTTCAGGCCGCGTATTGCGACAATTGAATTGCTGAGGGAAGATGAAGTACCTGATTCCAGCACCTTCTGGTTTTGCATTGCGGTGACAACGTTTTGTTAATCTCAGAACAATCCGGGAGTGTTCTGCGGTGGTGCCACGCCCAGATGTTTGAACGCAGCCAGCGTTGCTGCCCGGCCCCGTGGCGTGCGTTGCAGATAACCCTGCTGAATCAGGTAGGGTTCGATCACGTCTTCAATGGTACCAGATTCTTCACCAATGGCAGCCGCCAGGTTGTCCAGCCCCACAGGGCCACCGTCGAACTTGAACACGATGGCTTCCAGCAGCTTGCGGTCCATCAGGTCAAAACCCAGCGGGTCAACATCCAGCATGGCCAGCGCTTTTTGCGCAATATCCTCATTGATCCGGCCATGGCTTTTGACATCGGCATAGTCGCGGACGCGGCGCAATAGCCGGTTGGCAATACGTGGTGTGCCGCGTGAGCGGCGGGCAATCTCGCCGGCGCCTTTGTCGTCAATGGGTGAGCCCAGCAAGTCAGCGCTGCGCAGCACAATGCGCTTAAGTTCTTCGCTGTTGTAAAACTCCAGTCGCGCCACAATGCCAAACCGGTCGCGCAGTGGGTTGGTGAGCATGCCGGCACGGGTGGTTGCACCCACCAGGGTAAACGGTTGCAGGTCCAGTTTGATCGAGCGTGCAGCCGGGCCGTCGCCGATCATGATGTCGATCTTGAAGTCTTCCAGCGCCGGGTACAGAATTTCTTCAACAACGGGTGAAAGGCGATGGATTTCATCAATGAACAACACATCGTTGGCTTCCAGGTTGGTCAGCAACGCGGCCAGGTCTTTGGGTTTTTCCAGCACGGGGCCACTGGTTTGACGCAGGTTCACGCCCAGTTCATACGCAATGATGTGAGACAGCGTTGTTTTGCCCAGCCCGGGTGGGCCAAACAGCAGGACATGGTCCAGTGCTTCCTGTCTTTTTTTGGCTGCGCCGATGAATATTTCAAGCTGCTCGCGGATTTTGGGTTGCCCCACATATTCGGCCATGCCTTTGGGGCGCAGCGCACGCTCAATGGCTTCTTCCTGCGGTGATGCAGGCTGCATGGATACCGCGCGGGTTTTGTCCGGGTCAGCCGGAGCCATTGAAAAGTCGTCTGTGCGGATGGTCATAACAGAGGAGGCAGGGAATATAAACGAAGGCAACCAACTGGTCATTATATGTCTGCTTGCGGTGTCTGGGGAGGTGACATTGAAAAGCGGTATGCCTATCATTGCGCAAGTATGGCTGGCGCTATGTTTAGTGATTAAATGGCGAAATATGACAGGGATGATGTGACCGTGACGAACTGCAAGCGACCGCCAGCGCTGGTTGATGGCGCCCGCGTTTTGGCGTGGGCATGGTCAGATAAGCCTTTTGGGTTTGTAAAAGAGGGGTATGGGAAACCGGGGGTAGCTATTCATGGCCTGGCGATTGTGCAGTATCATGCGGATGCAAAGGTATACCGCCTGAGCTGTGACATGCATTGGGAATGTGTTGCTGACTTTGATTACGACAGTTTGGAGCAGGCTCAGATGGAGTTGTCGCAGCAATACGGTTGTGCAGAGGTTCAATGGCACCTGTGGGAATAGGTGCCGTGGCGATGTTGTTTTAAATAGTGATAAAGAGGTGTTCTATGTCAGTGAATGCGCAAATTGCACCCTTTCGGATGGTGAGTTTTGAAGGAACTCATTCTCTGCTGCTGGACGTGGGTGAGTACAAGGCGGATATTTTCTCTGCACGCGAAGAGGATGGATTTGAGGGCAATGGTTATGATTGGGCATCTTTGGCACGCGTCTTTTTGCAGGAAAAGATGCCGGAGTTGCAGGACATCATTGGTTTTGATCCTGAGGGCAGCATGTTTTGTGCATACGCCAGCGATAAAGAGGCGTTGCAAAAGTTTGCATTGGGCTTTCATGCCGCATGTGAAGACGATGCATTGATCCGCGACCTTTTTTCCCGTGCCGAGCTGGATTAACCAAACGCCATGTCAGCGACCGTATAGCTGAACCTGCTGGGAAAGTTGCTCGTAAACCTTTTTCAGGAGCTGATAAGCTTCTGAATTGTTGGCGTCCAGATGAATTTCCAGCAGGTCGCTGATGACCCGGGTTGCCAGTTCAATTTTGGTTCTGTCTGCCAGCAGATGGTGCCAGGTCATGTAAATAATGAAATAAGTGATAGCAAACGAGAGGGTCGAAATCACCAGGGTCTGGTTGGTATTGGTTCTCAAACAAGCGGCAATGAGCACGGTTTGGGCCAGAAAAACCGCAACATAAGGGCCATATTTGATCAGCGCCGTATTGCGGTAAATATAGTTGGCTGTCTCCAGCATACGAAATGGGCTGTCAATGCCTTTGACGTGATGAAACAACATGATTTCTGCAATTACAACCAGCAGGAAAATAGTGCTTTGGATGGCAAATGCTTTATAAGGCACAAATTTACGCGCAACTATCAAAGCAAGAGCAAAGACGCATAAAAAAGCAATGCCGATACAGGCCATCTGCAGCAGCGTGAATGTCAAACCGAAGTAAAACAGGCTGAGGCCAAATGCAATGGCTATAAAGATGAGGGGCACGATGAACATAAGCGACTCAGCTCACTAATATAAATAAAGGGTATGCAGATGAGTTATAAGCACACATGAATTATTCGCGTAAATATTTCATGTGTACTAATTGTCGCTCATATTGCATGATATTGCCCTGATAATCGACATAAATAGTATGTTCTTGCCTGGTTTGTGTCTGTAGGCGATTGTTGTGCTGTTCTGCTGCGAAAAGGCAGAGTATTGCCAACGGTGACCAAACAAAATCCCTTCCTGGAGTGTCGACATTGTTTTTGCGGCTTAATGCTCCAAGACCGCGTAGTTAAGCGGTTTTTTCATTTGTTGTAAATTAACGCTTGACGCTATAGATAGTGCTTGAAATAATAGGCAAACACTAAATGTAGGGTTGCTGACCTTTTTCACTACATGGCATTGCCGGGCAAATACTTAAGGGTATGCCCGGCAGAATTGTGACATTTCGATTGTAAAAATTAGCAAATTATTTGTTGCTTCGGCGGTGATGGCTTGAAGTGAGTATGGGCGGGTTACTTTAAGAGGATGGCCTTTCCATAGTTGATTTTGCCCCCAATTTATTCAAGGACGATTAATAATGCAGTCAGTTATTTCTGATCCCACGGTTTCTTCAGGAGCGTCCATGCATGGATATGCAGCTTCTGAGCACAATGTTGAGCAGCCATTGGCTGATAGTGCTTACAGTAACTATCAGATCATCCGGCGTAACGGAGCCGTTGTGCAGTTTGAGCCCAGCAAAATTGCCGTGGCGATGATGAAAGCCTTTTTGGCTGTGCATGGCACGCAGGGGGCGGCATCGGCCAGCGTGCGTGAAATGGTAGATGATCTGACGCAGACGGTGGTGCGCGGGTTGCTGCGCTCACGTCCGGCAGGCGGGACTTTTCATATTGAAGATGTGCAGGACCATGTGGAACTGGCGCTGATGCGCGGTGGTCATCATGAAGTCGCCCGTGCTTATGTGCTGTACCGTGAACGCCGGGCGCAGGAACGTGCTCAGCAAAAACAGCAGGAAAAAGTGGCACACCCTGAACTGCATGTGGTGGATGGCAATGAGCGCCGGCCGCTGGATGTGGAAATGCTGCGCAGGCTGGTTGAATCGGCCTGTGCTGGGCTGGGTGAGGATGTGAAGCCGGAACCGGTGGTTACTGAAACCCTGCGCAATCTCTATGATGGTGTACCGCTGATTGAAGTGTTTAAAGCATCGATTCTGGCTGCCCGTACCCGTATTGAGCATGATCCGGGCTATAACCAGGTGACTGCCAGACTGTTGCTGCATACGATCCGCAAGGAAGTCCTGAATGAAAACGTAGACCAGGACGCGATGCAGGGCCGTTATGCCGAGTATTTTGCAGATTACATCCAAAAAGGGATTGAAGCGGACTTGCTGGATGAGCGGCTGGGCCAGTTTGACCTGGCACGGCTGGGCGCTGCGCTGAAGGCAGAGCGTGATCTGCAGTTTGATTACCTGGGCCTGCAGACTTTGTATGACCGTTACTTCCTGCATATCCGGAAAAAACGGATTGAACTGCCTCAGGCGTTTTTCATGCGCGTAGCGATGGGGCTGGCGCTCAATGAAATTGACCGTGAGGCGCGTGCCATTGAGTTTTATGAAGTGCTGTCCAAATTTGATTTCATGTCCAGCACGCCAACGCTGTTCAATTCCGGCACATTGCGTTCCCAGCTTTCCAGCTGCTACCTGACAACGGTGCCTGATGACTTGGATGGTATTTACGAAGCGATCAAAGAAAATGCGCTGTTATCCAAATATGCCGGCGGGCTTGGCAATGACTGGACACGTGTTCGTGCGCTGGGCAGCCATATCAAGGGTACCAATGGCGAGTCACAGGGAGTCGTGCCGTTTCTGAAGGTGGTGAATGATACCGCTGTGGCGGTGAACCAGGGTGGCAAGCGCAAGGGGGCGGTCTGTGCGTACCTGGAATCATGGCACCTGGATATTGAGGAGTTTCAGGAGCTGCGCAAAAACACCGGTGATGACCGCCGCCGTACCCATGACATGAATACGGCCAACTGGATTCCGGACCTGTTCATGAAACGGGTGATGGAAGACGGGCAGTGGACTTTATTCTCTCCAAGCGATTGCCCCGATTTGCACGACCTGCATGGCGATGCGTTTGAAAAAGCCTATACCCGCTATGAGCAAATGGCTGATGAAGGGCAGATTTCGCTGTTCCGGCGGATGCGTGCAGTCGATTTGTGGCGCAAGATGCTTTCCATGCTGTTTGAAACCGGGCATCCCTGGATTACGTTCAAAGACCCGTGCAATGTGCGTTCACCGCAGCAGCATATGGGGGTGGTGCATTCCAGCAATCTGTGTACAGAAATTACGCTGAACACCAACGACAAGGAAATCGCGGTGTGCAACCTGGGTTCTGTGAACCTGGCGCAGCACATCAAAAAAGGTGCCAATGGCAATGAGCTCGACATGGACAAGCTGCGTCAGACCATACGCATTGCCATGCGCATGCTGGATAACGTGATCGATATCAACTATTACGCGGTGGCAAAAGCCAGAAACTCGAACATGCGCCACCGTCCGGTAGGGCTTGGGCTGATGGGCTTCCAGGACGCTTTGTATCAAATGCGTTTGCCATATGGTTCAGAAAAAGCGGTTGAATTTGCTGACCAGTCCATGGAGGCCATTTGCTATTTTGCGTATGAGGCATCCAGCGATCTGGCCACCGAGCGCGGCTGTTATGCATCGTATGAAGGGTCTTTGTGGAGCAAAGGCATTCTGCCGCTGGATTCATTGGATATGCTGGCACAGGCACGTGGCGGCTATCTGGACGTTGATCGCACCCAGCGGCTGGATTGGGACGGGCTGCGTGCCAGAATCAAACAGCAGGGCATGCGCAATTCCAACTGCGTGGCGATTGCACCCACGGCGACCATTTCCAACATTGTGGGGGTGGACCAGTCGATTGAGCCGAACTTTGGCAACCTGGCGGTGAAGTCCAACCTGTCCGGAGAATTTACGATCATTAACCAATATCTGGTGCGTGATCTGAAAGAACTGGGCTTGTGGGATGATGTGATGGTGATGGATCTCAAGCATTTTGAGGGATCGCTGGATCGCATTGACCGTGTGCCTGATGATCTGAAAAATCTGTATGCCACCGCGTTTGAAATTGATCCGACATGGCTGGTTTTAGCCGCTTCACGCCGGCAAAAATGGATTGATCAGGCCCAGTCGCTCAATATTTATATGGCCAATGCATCCGGGCGCAAACTGGATGAAACATACAAGCTGGCATGGACATCGGGTCTGAAAACCACTTATTACCTGCGCTCTTCCAGCGCGGCGCATGCAGAAAAAGCAACCGTGCGCGCGGGCTCACACAACGCAGTGCCCGCATCTATGCCGACGGCTGCAGCAGCAGCTTCTGTTGCCAAACCGGCGGCGCCCGCGGCAGTTCCTGCAACAGACATTAAATTCTGTTCTTTGGATGATCCGGGATGTGAAGCATGTCAGTAAAAAAGTAGAAAGTTTTTGAAAATTTTTGATCACACGCATGCTGCCTGATGGCATGCGTTGTTGATGATAGATGGCGACGAAACAAGTAATTCGATGTTTGTTTGCAACATTTATGCATGATTCATCATGAAAATTGCAGTGAACACTTGGCGTTTTTCATCAGGTAATCTCATAATCGCAATGAATAGGAAACATAGATGCTTACTTGGGATAACGAAGTTAAAACATCATCGCAAAATCAGACTGCATCAAATCCAACCGGAAATGGTGCGGCGGCTTCTCCAACTGCAAAAAATCCGGCATTGAGAGGCAGTGATTCCAAGCGTCGTGTCTCAGCCGCTGATAAATTTGTCATCAACGGACATAGCGACGTTAATCAACTGGTTCCTTTTAAATACAAATGGGCTTGGGAAAAATACCTGGCCACCTGCGCGAACCACTGGATGCCGCAGGAAGTCAACATGACACGCGATATCGCGCTGTGGAAAGACCCTAACGGCTTAACAGAAGACGAGCGCTTGATCGTTAAACGCAACCTTGGCTTTTTCACGACAGCGGATTCTCTGGCTGCCAATAACATTGTTTTAGGCACCTATCGCCATATCACGGCGCCCGAATGCCGCCAGTTTTTATTGCGTCAGGCTTTTGAAGAAGCCATTCATACGCATGCGTATCAGTACATTGTCGAATCCATTGGTTTAGATGAAGGTGAAATTTTTAACGCCTATCATGAAATCGATTCGATCCGCAATAAAGATGAATTCCTGATTCCGTTCATCGATACGATTACCGATCCTTCTTTCCAGACCGGAACACCGGAAAACGACCAGAAGCTGTTGCGCTCCCTGATCGTGTTTGCCTGCCTGATGGAAGGGCTGTTCTTCTATGTCGGGTTCACCCAGATTCTGTCGCTGGGGCGGCAGAACAAGATGGTTGGTGCTGCCGAGCAGTATCAGTACATCATGCGTGATGAATCTATGCATACCAATTTCGGTATTGACATGATCAACCAGATCAAGCTGGAAAATCCAGATTTGTGGACACCTGAGTTCCGCGAAGAAATTACGGGCCTGTTTATGCAGGCTGTCGATCTGGAATATCAATACGCTGAAGATACGATGCCGCGAGGCGTACTGGGTTTAAACGCATCCATGTTCAAGGGCTATTTGCGATTTATTGCCAACAGGCGAGCAACGCAAATTGGTCTGCCGGAACTTTTCCCTAATGAGGAAAATCCATTCCCATGGATGAGTGAAATGATTGATCTCAAGAAGGAGCGCAATTTCTTTGAAACGCGCGTGATTGACTATCAAAGTGGAGGTGCTCTTTCCTGGGATTGATTAGCTGACTGTGATAGGCGTCCAAGCTGCATGGTGTGTCCTGCACGCACCACGTAGCTGGTTTGGCAGACCGCATATATTTTGCGGATTGGGTCAATCGATCTATAACAGAGCAGCATAGGTTTTGTAACTAGATCGAGGAGAAGGTAAATCATGGCAACTGCAAAAAAACCAGTAGCTAAAAAACCGGCAGCTAAAAAAGTTGCTGCTAAGAAACCCGTGGCTAAAAAAGTTGTAGCTAAGAAACCCGTAGCTAAGAAGGCGGTTGCTGCCAAAAAACCAGCAGCCAAAAAAGTTGCGGCCAAAAAGCCCGTAGCTAAAAAAGCTGTAGCGGCTAAAAAACCGGCAGCCAAAAAAGTTGCGGCTAAAAAGCCCGTAGCTAAAAAAGCTGTAGCGGCTAAAAAACCGGCAGCCAAAAAAGTTGCGGCTAAAAAGCCCGTAGCTAAAAAAGCTGCTGCGGCTAAAAAACCGGCAGCTAAAAAAGTTGCGGCTAAAAAGCCCGTAGCTAAAAAAGCTGCTGCGGCTAAAAAGCCTGCTGCTAAAAAAGCTGCGGCCAAAAAGCCTGCCGCTAAAAAACCGGCAGCCAAGAAGCCTGCCGCTAAGAAACCTGCTGCGAAAAAGCCCGCTGCCAAAAAACCTGCTGCCGCTGCTAAAAGAACTGTAGCCAGCAAGGTCACAGCAACTAAGCCTGTTGAAGTCAAATCAGCAGCTCCTAGTCCTGCAGCAAGCACTCCAGAGGTATCAACCCAGTTGAGTCCTCGGGCAGCATGGCCTTTCCCGACATCATCTAAGCCTTAAACGGGCTGGATTTGTCTGCAGGCTGAAGCAAAACACGTTATGCGTTTTGCATCACAGATCCAGGGTTGGAGTTTCAACCTTGGATTTTTTCGTCTGAAAATAGCGCTGCTACCAGGGACTATGCGGGAGCAAACTGTCGCGGCAGATCTGTGTTGATCTGGTGGTTTTGGGCACCCGGTGATGCGGCTTTGATGGCGCCCAACTGGTTGCCGAGCCTGGCGCAGTGGGTGGCTGGCCAGTGACGCTCGAGCCCATACAATAAAGCGCTGCGGTATGCATCGCCACAGCCGGTGAGATCAGCAAGCTTTTCAGGGCGGAATGGGCTGATGTGTGTTTTCTGGCCGTGTTGCCACACATCGCTTCCCTGAGCACCCAACGTGACGAACAGTGCTTCACAAAGCTGTTGAGAGATTTCTGCTAAAGACAAACTAGTTTTTTCACAAAGAAGCTGCCCTTCAAATTGGTTGACGGCGATCCAGTTTGCCTGTGACATGATGCCATTGAGCGCGTCGGTCTCAAACTGGGGTAAAGACTGCCCGGGATCAAAAATAAAGGGAATGCGGGCTTGCTTCATTTGCTGCGCGTGGAGTAGCATGGCCTGACACTCGTTAGGCGCCAGGATGCCGATTTTGATGTGCGGTAATTGCGGAATGGGAAAGCGATGCGCCTGCCGCATCACTCCCGGATAAAATGCGCTGATTTGGCGGTCGTCGCCATCAATCATGACAATGCACTGTGCTGTATGGGCGTTGGATAGTGCAGCGATGTGTGCTGTGTCTATACCCAGAGACTGAAAATGGCGCAGATAATCATCACCATCAGATCCGACAAGCGCCAGAACGATAGGCTCGCCTCCTAACACCCGAAATGAATAAGCGATATTGCCTGCACAACCCCCATATTCACGGTGCAGGGTATCCATTTGTAAAGAGGTATTAAAAAGAGTTGGCTGATCAGAAAGAAGGGTGTCGGTAAAGCGCCCTCCATAGTGGGTGATGGTGTCAAATGCCAGTGAGCCGCAAATCAAGGCAGACATATAAGGGCGTGTTAATACAAAATATAGGAAATGCGCAGTTCATTAGGCATAGATGGATGCGCGAAGCAACCAAGATCAATAGTGGTGCTATTGATTGCAGGGTGCGACAAAGTATATGCTATGCCTGATGGCTGCCCGAAGGGAAAGACGCTCAGGCAGCGCCCAGCGGTGTTAGCCCTCGTTTGTGTAGATGTACTACACTGTGCTCGGTCTGCCTTGCTGGTCATCTGCCTGAACATGCTTTCGCACTCCTATAGATTGTGTTAACACGCCCTGAGTCCTTCAGTTGACCGGTCTGAATGCATACCCTTGTCACAAAAGTACCGCGCGGAACCTATTTTTAATAGGCCTGTAAGAGGGGAACGCGTTAGGGATAAAACAAGGCAGTGTTAAAGCCGCGGATATCAAGCGCATTAACCACCAAAGTCTGGTCGATAAAAATCTCTTCCTGAGGCTGTAAAAATGGTTGGGTGATGCCGAGCTCGTCTGGTGAGAGGGTTTTGCGAATAACGGTTTGCCCGATGCTGTCTGTAAGTGTCAGTTCAACCCAGGGTGGTGCTATCGGTTCAGCACTTGCGTTTCTCAGTGTCATGACCAACTGAAAACGGTTATCTCCAATGATCTGAAATCCGGAGTGATCAATCGAAACCCCTTGAATGTTGCGCGGGTAACTGACGCTGCAGTGCAGTGGCTCACAAAGAGATTCCAGTGCTGGACGCAATGACGGAGCCTGGGCCGCCAGCGTATCCCGAAAAGTCAGGCAGATTTGCAGAACCAATGTGACCAGCAGGCAACAAAAGACCATTGTGGAAAAAATACGCACAATGGGACGCTGCCAGAAGGTGTTTCTGTGCGCGGTTTTGATGAAAGAGAACTGCGGCTCGGCTTCATCTGCTGCGGATGGCAGGCCGATTTCAGGGAGTGGCTCCTCTTCGGGCAGTTCAGAGTGCAGAATTTCGATATAAGAGTCAGATATCGAGTAGCTCGAGGGCAGCTTGGAGTCGGTATGATCTAAAGTGCTGGAAGTTGAGAGCTCAAAAACTGAGGAGGGGTTAAATATATCCCTGGGTTGAGTGGGCTCGTCATCATCCGTGGCTGGTGGTGGTGCAGAAAAGTCATCATCGTCACCCAAAGTAATGGACATGATCGGGGACGATGTAGCGGCCTGAGGCGTGGTTGTGTTTTCTGCAGCGGCATCTGGCTCGGCCTCTGGTTGAAACGCTGTTTTTAAACTCGAAAAATGGGTTGTTGTCTGTGCGTTTTCCGCTGGGTTTTTTAAAGGGAAAAGCTGCTTTTTGCGTGCTTCCACCGTTTCGAGTGTGGGAGCGTCCGAAAAAATGGGGGTAGCCGTAGCGCTTTGGCTGGCACGTTCAATGAAAGAACCGGGTATTTGTTGAGGCACAGAGGCTTCTGCTGCCGGCTGGTCAGTTGCCGGGGATAACGTGTCTGCAGAAGAAGTTGGCTCCTGGGTTAAAGGGCCGGATATGCCGGCATGCTGTTCTGCCGATATGGGCGCAGGTGCGGCACTTGACTCAATCTGCGATTTGAACCAGGGCGTCAGATTGTCTGTTTTTTCCGGCTGAGAAGGCGAAAACAGTTTTTTTGGGAATGTGCTCTCAGGTGGAACAGGGTCTGTGGTATGAATCGAAGGTAAAACAGATTCCTGCCAGCCAATATGAAATTCTGATAGCAGCGAGTCCTGAAAGGAGGGCGCTGTAGGCCCTTCTTCTGGGTCAGTATTAGCCGCAGAGGTTTCAGGCGCTGCCGCGGTATCTGCCGGTGAAGGCTCTATAGCGGGAGATTCTAGTGCCGCATCGTCAATCACTTCAATGTGAAAGTCAGAGGGGGGCTCAGAATCAGGCTCCCATGCAGGGCTTTCAGCACTAGCTTGTTCTTGAGGGAGGTCGTCATTTTGTGCGGCATCAGGCTGCGTGCTGTCTGGCTGGGGATGCAGCGTTTCCTCAGGCGTTTCGTATTGTGTTTCGTACGCGTCAAAAATATGCGCGCAATGCCCGCACCGGACCCATCCATCTGAAATTTTCAGTTGATCGGGGACGATGCGAAATGAAGTACCACACTCAGGACAACGAGCAGCCAGAACCATAGTGACGTATTGTTTTGCCAAAAGGGCTTTTTAAAGCGGACGAGAGCCAGGGATTTTGTGCGCAGTCATCAAAATCCAGCCATCACACGCATTACTGACTTCTAGTGTAACCCATGGCGAATAGGCTTGTTGAAGTTCTTCTGCTTGCCTCTCCAGAATACCGGCCAGGACAAGATGGCCAGACATTGCCACATGATTGCACAGTAACGGGGCCAGCAGTTTGAGCGGCGTGGCCAGTATATTGGCCAGCACAACGTCATAAAGGCCATGAGCCGTATGAGGCAACCCGGCATGAATCTGCTGCTGTACTTTGTTTGCCTGGGCATTCAGGTTGGTAGATTCGACAGCGGCATTGTCAATATCTACAGCATCTATGGTTTGTGCGCCATACAAAGCAGCGGCAATTGCCAAAATACCAGAGCCGCAGCCATAGTCCAGAATGCGTTTTCCTTGCACCTGCGGGGCATGGGTGGCAATCCAATGCATGCACATGCGGGTGGTCGGGTGTGTTCCGGTGCCAAATGCCATGCCCGGGTCAAGCTCAATGACATGCTTGGCCTGTGCCGGCGCTTCATGCCAACTGGGCACAACCCAGAATTCTGGCGTGATTTCTACCGGGGTAAACTGTGACTGGGTCAAACGCACCCAGTCCTGGTCGTCTACCGCGGAAATGGTCTGTACCTGAATGTGCTGGCCCCAATCCTGTGCGAGCAAAATGGTCGCCGCTTCAATGCAGACGCTTTCTTCAGGAAACAGGGCTGTGATGACAGAGCGTTGCCAGCCGGCAGCCTGTGGTTCCGGCTCGCCCGGCTCGCCAAAAAGCGGCTGTTCAGTGTCGCTGCCTGCATCAGCATCCTGCACGGAAACAGAGAGCGCTTCCAGTTCCATCAGCGCGTCGCTGACCAGATCGACATGGTCAATGCGCACCAGTAAAGCAAGTTCGTAAAGCGATTGCATGGGGTTTATCTGGCTCTGGAGGCCAGCCACTCTTCCAGGTAGTGGATGCTGGTGCCTCCCTCATTGAACCTGGCATCTACCATCAGTTCCCGATGCAGAGGGATGTTGGTTGAAATGCCTTCGACCAGTGTTTCCAGCAGGGCTGTGCGCATGCGTGCAATAGCCTGTTCGCGGGTGTCTCCATATGTAATCAGTTTGCCGATCATGGAGTCATAGGTTGGCGGTACAAAATAATTGGAGTAAATATGAGAGTCCACGCGTACGCCTGGTCCGCCAGGAGAGTGCCACATGGTGATACGTCCCGGAGACGGGATAAACTTGTACGGGTCTTCGGCATTGATACGACATTCGATCGCATGGCCTTTGACCTGCGCGTCACGCTGGGCATATTGCAGTTTTTCACCGGCAGCAATCAGAATCTGCTCGCGCACAATATCAATACCGGTCACCATTTCGGTCACGGTATGCTCAACCTGCACTCGGGTGTTCATTTCAATGAAGTAGAACTCTCCGTTTTCGTACAGAAACTCAAATGTGCCAGCACCCCGGTAGCCGATTTTTTTACAGGCAGTTACGCATTTGGCGCCGATTTTTTCAATCGCCCGCCGTGGAATCCCTGGTGCGGGCGCTTCTTCAATGATTTTCTGGTTGCGGCGCTGCATGGAGCAGTCCCGTTCACCCAGGAATATGGCATTTTTGTATTCGTCGGCCAGAATTTGAATTTCAATATGGCGTGGTTCCTGTAGGAATTTTTCCATATAGACACCGGGGTTGCCAAAAGCTACCTGGGCTTCGCTGCGGGTCATTTGCACGGCATTGATCAATGCGGCTTCCGTGTGTACCACGCGCATGCCGCGTCCGCCGCCACCGCCGGTGGCTTTGATGATGACCGGGTAGCCAATTTCACGTGCCAGCCGGACAATTTCTTTGGGGTCTTCAGGCAGCAGGCCATCAGAACCGGGAACGGTTGGCACACCGGCTTTGATCATGGCCTGTTTGGCGGAAACTTTATCACCCATGATGCGGATGGCCTCAGGCGTTGGGCCGATAAAAGTGAAGCCGCTTTGTTCCACGCGTTCTGCAAAGTCTGCGTTTTCGGCCAGAAAACCGTAGCCGGGGTGAATGGCCTGGGCATCTGTGACTTCGGCCGCAGAAATCAGGGCGGGCATATTCAAATAGCTCTGACTGGAAGCTGCGGGCCCGATACAGACTGCTTCGTCTGCTAATTTGATGTATTTGGCGTCTTTATCAATATCAGAATACACCATGACGGCTGTAATACCCAGCTCGCGACAGGCGCGCTGAATTCGTAAGGCAATTTCGCCCCGATTTGCCACAAGAATTTTTTTAAACATAAACTGGCTCCGCAAAATGATGTGCTTGGCCGTTAACAGTGTGTAATGTCACAAATTGAAAAGCAACATGGCAGGCATCTGGGAAAGTGCCAGTGAATCTGTTGCGCTTGTAAGCATGACACGGTCAAAAGCGTTAGAGAATGTAATTATTCAATGACAAACAGAGGCTGGCCGTATTCAACGGCCTGACCGTTTTCGACCAGAATCTGTGTGATAACGCCAGATTTGTCGGCATCAATTTCGTTGAGGATTTTCATTGCTTCAATGATGCACAGCGTATCGCCTTCCTGTACGCTTTGTCCAACCTTGATAAAAGGATCTGCACCAGGAGAGGGGGCGCGATAATAGGTGCCAACCATGGGGGATTTGATGACATCGCCCGCGATTTCATTGCTTGCACTGTCTGTAGCGGTGGTATCGGCAATGGCCGGAGAATTGATCACGGGTGCTGGGGCGGGCATCATGGCGGCCGGTGCTGCAACATAATTGGCTAAAGGAACCGGACTGGCTTTGACAATGCGAACTTTGCCTTCATTCTCTGTAATTTCCAGTTCTGATACGTTGGATTCTGATACCAAGTCGATCAGGGTTTTGAGTTTACGTAAATCCATGATGAATACTCCAAGCGATTTAGGCTGACAGTTCCTTTGAGTAAAGTGTGATTTCTGCCAGCTTTAAAAATTTTTGAGCTGATTATCAGCTTATTACTGACTTATTGCTGCTAATTGATTGTAAATGGCGAGTTGCATACTCCAATGCTGCTTCATAACCTAATCCGCCCATGCCACATATGACAGCCAAAGCCAGATCGGAAAAATAAGAAAAATGACGGAATTTTTCCCGCCGATGAATGTTGGATAGATGTACTTCGATGAATGGCAGTGCCACCCCGGCAAGCGCATCACGCAAGGCGACGCTGGTATGTGTATAAGCGGCCGGATTGATGATAATGAGTTTTGTTCCGTCTGTACGAGCCTGATGGATGCGCTCAATCAGTGCACCCTCGTGATTGCTCTGAAACAGTTGCAGCGAAACATGCTTAGATGTGGCTAATTGTTGTAAATTGTTGTTAATTTGCTCTAACGTTGTTGCGCCATACACTTCAGGCTCACGCAACCCAAGTAAATTGAGGTTGGGGCCATGAATAACCAGGATATGCATGATTTAATCCAAAAGCGTAAAGATAGATAAATAATTACAACAGATAAAGGGCTGTAAAGTGATAGAAAAAGATTTTCCTACAATTTTACAGGAACACCAAGCTGGATGTGCGCGGGGACCGTTTTGAGGGGAAGGGACGGCAAAGCGGGGGGTGAAAACCTTTAAATTTTAATCAACCAATAGCAGTTGGCGAACGGCTTCCAGATTCCCCCGGGGCGCGCGCCCTTTGCTGTCTGGCGTAAGCGCGCCGCGAATATGGTCAAAGTCATAGACCGCCATGTGAATATTGACGCGTTGCTGCCATTCAGGCACGGTTTCCCATGTAGTGAGTGCAGGAATTGTGTGTCCGCCGGGGCCGGATGCATCGCCTGTGAGGTACTTCTTGTTTTGGTTGATCAGAAAAATTTCGGCCATTTTGGAGTCATCGCAAAACAGTTGCAGGTAAATATCCGAGTGGCGCGTCGCAGTGCCATGCCATACGGCCCCGCTCAGGAAAGGAGTAAATTCCTGCATCAATTGCATCCAACGGGCGGCAATTTCGCGTAATGTTCTTAATTCTTGTGGCTGTGTGTCCGCGCAGAAGATGTCGATGTACTCGATAACGGCTTCTTCCAGGAAGTCGTTGCTGGGCAGTGCTGTGCGAGCTGGCAGCCCCAGTTGTTTAATGGCCTGCTGTTTGGCGGGCCCGTATTCAAAGCCGTCTTCAACAATCAGGCGCGCTGCGCATGCAAGTATTTCCTGTTGTACGGGTGTAGGTGCTGATGACATGAGGGGATTGTAGTGAAACAATGCGGGTTAAAAGAGGCTGTCGGGCCGGGGCAACAAGAAAATGCAGACGCGCGGGCAGTTTTCTTATATAATGAAAAGTTTCGCGTTCTGCTGGTTGCAATGACATGTCAATGTATAAAAAGCCTGAACGCAAAAATGAACGCTTAAAACAGTATAAGCATAAGTAAATTGCTGCAAAATAGTAAAGGCTATTTGCCAGCTTCTTATGCTATTCGGTTTTAAAAGATGGGGCGGCGGGTATTGGTGCTGTGGCATCAGTGCCTGACAAGCTTCCTGATTTGTGGTTATTGAATTTGATTTATTTGAGATTAGAGGCTTAGGAGTCATTATGGCTGTCCAGCAAAACAAAAAGTCACCGTCCAAGCGTGGTATGCACCGCTCGCACGATCATTTGTCTGTGCCCCCAACGGCAGTTGAACCCACCACGGGTGAGGTGCATTTGCGCCACCATATCAGCCCGAACGGGTTCTATCGTGGGCGTAAAGTGGTGAAAACCAAAAACGAAGAGTAATCAGGTTGTCTATGAGCGCTGAATGTTTTTTGCGTGCTTGGCCCTCAAGCCGCGAATCTGGCATTAGCGCTTTTTAAGTTAAAAATCAATGATTCGCCTTGCTATTGATTGCATGGGTGGTGATGTCGGGCCGGATGTAACGCTTGCGGCCAGCGAAAGCTTTTTACGTGCTCACCCGCAGGCAGAGTTGCTGTTGGTCGGACTGGAAGAGGTTGTCAGCCCTGCTGCAATGCGGATGCCGCGTGCCACAGCAGTTGTCGCTTCTGAAGTGGTTAGCATGGATGATTCGGTAGAGATCGCGCTGCGTAAAAAGCGTGACTCTTCGATGCGTGTGGCGATTACCCAGGTGCGCCCTGATCCGCAAACAAAAGTTGCAGCGGCGGATGCATGTGTTTCAGCCGGAAATACCGGGGCATTGATGGCGGTGTCCCGCTATGTGCTGAAAACGCTGCCGGGTATTGATCGCCCGGCGATTGCCACGACATTGCCGCATTCCCAGGGCGGGTTTACGACCATGCTGGACCTGGGGGCCAATGTCGACTGTCTGCCTGAGCATATTTTGCAGTTTGCTCTAATGGGCTCAGCCCTGGTTGGCGGCCTGTTTGGCAAGGATAATCCGACCGTTGGATTGCTTAATATTGGTGAAGAACTGATCAAGGGCAGTGAAACAGTTAAACATGCCGGAGAGTTGTTGCGCCAATGTGCTGAACAGGGCGGGATTAACTTTTACGGCAATGTTGAGGGCAATGACATTTTTAAAGGCACTACGGACGTGGTTGTCTGTGATGGTTTTGTCGGCAATGTGGCTTTAAAAACCATTGAAGGCCTGGCGTCGATGCTTGCCGGTGTTGTCAAGCAGGAGTTTACCCGGGGCCTGTATAGCAAAATGGCTGCGCTGGTGGCGCTGCCGGTTTTGAATTCATTTAAAAAACGCGTGGATCCGAGGACATATAACGGTGCTTCTCTGTTAGGTTTGCGGGGGCTGGTGTTCAAAAGCCATGGCTCTGCAGATGCGTATGCTTTCGAGCAGGCAATGCATCGTGCTTACAGCGCTGTGAGCAATGGTCTGCTGGACCGTGTGCGTCAGCGCATTGATGCTGGGGCCCACTTTCTGTCAACTTCAACTGCTTCAGAAGCAGTTGTTCCGATCACAAAGACATGAGCTTGTATACACGGATTGTTGGGACTGGGAGCTGTTTGCCTGCACGTCGGGTAAGTAATGATGAGTTGGCGCAGGAGCTGGCTACCCGCGGAATAGAAACTTCAGACGAATGGATTGTTGAACGTACCGGCATTCGTGCCCGTCGTTTTGCCGAGGCCGGTGTTCTTTCCAGCGACTTGGGGGTGCAGGCAGCACAGGCTGCGCTGGATGCCGCGGGCAAAAAGAAGAGCGATATTGACCTGATCATCGTCGCTACTTCAACACCTGACATGGTGTTCCCGTCTACAGCCACAGTCATTCAGAAAAAACTCGGAATCCAGGGGTGTGCCGCATTTGACATGCAGGCGGTGTGCTCCGGATTTATTTACGCCATGGTGGTGGCTGATGCGATGATTCGCTCAGGGGGCTACCGTTGCGCTTTGCTGATCGGTGCCGAGGTGTTTTCCAGGCTGCTGGATTTCAATGACCGTGCCACCTGTGTGCTGTTTGGTGATGGTGCCGGTGCCGTGGTGCTTGAAGCCAGCGATGAGCCGGGAATTCTGGCTTCGGATTTGCATGCCGACGGCCAATATAAAGATATCTTGTATACTGAGGCCCATGTAGGAAGCGGCGCTCTTCAGGGCGACCCTTTTCTGCATATGAATGGACAGGCGGTATTTAAACTGGCTGTCCATGTGCTGCATGATACTGCACAAGCGGTGCTGAAAAAGGCAGGCAGGCAGGGGAGTGATGTGGACTGGCTGATTCCCCATCAGGCCAATTTGCGCATCATGCAAAGTACGGCTAAACGGCTGGGTATTGCGCCAGACCGGTTGTTTGTTACGGTGGATGAACATGGCAATACATCAGCCGCATCTATTCCGTTGGCGCTCGATGCCGCGGTTCGTGGTGGTAAAATCCGGCGCGGAGACACGGTCATGCTTGAAGGCGTGGGTGGCGGCTTTACCTGGGGTGCGGTACTGCTTGATTATTAGAATGACAACAGTTGACCATTTAACAAGATGAAACCATTTGCATTTGTTTTCCCTGGGCAGGGCTCCCAGTCTGTCGGTATGTTGGACGCCTGGGGTGATCACCCTGTCGTGCGTGAATCGCTGGCACAGGCCAATGAGGCCTTGGGTGAAGACATTGGTGCCTTGATTCAAAACGGCCCGAAAGAGGCGCTGGCTTTAACCACCAATACACAACCCGCCATGCTGGTGGCCGGAGTGATTGCTTATCGGGTCTGGATGGCTGAAACAGGTGCAGCACCACAGGTGGTTGCCGGGCATTCTCTGGGAGAGTACAGCGCACTGGTGGCCGCAGGGGTATTGCGGTTTGAAGATGCCGTTGCGCTGGTACGTTTTCGGGCGCAGGCGATGCAGGAGGCCGTGCCGGTTGGTGTCGGCGCCATGGCTGCTGTATTGGGCCTGGCGGCACCGGAAGTGGTCAAGGTTTGTGCGCAGATCGCGCAGGAAAGCCAGGAAGTTGTTGAAGCCGTGAATTTTAACGATGCCAGCCAGACGGTGATTGCCGGCAGCAAAGCTGGCGTTGAAAAAGCCTGTGAGGCGATGAAGGCCGCAGGTGCGAAAAGAGCCATGTTGCTGCCTGTTTCTGCGCCTTTCCATTCGAGCCTGATGAAGCCAGCGGCCGAAAAGCTGAAGGCTAAGATGGATACTGTACAGTTTGCAGCACCTCAGATTCCCGTTATTAACAATGTGGATGTTGCGGTTGTGAGCGATCCGCAGGCGATTCGCGATGCGCTGTACCGGCAGGCTTTTGGCCCGGTGCGCTGGGTTGAGGATATGATGGCGGTCAAGCAGCGGGGTATTACACAGGTTGTTGAGTGCGGCCCTGGTAAGGTTTTGCTTGGAATGCTCAAACGCATTGACGCGGAATTGGTTGGAAACGCCGTGTTTGATCCGGCAACTCTTTCACAGACTCAGGAGGCATTGGCATGAGCAATACAAGTACGCCTATTGTGGCTTTGGTTACCGGGGCAACACGTGGTATTGGCGCTGCTATTGCCGCCACACTGGCTGCAGCAGGGATGCGCGTGTACGCAACGGCCACATCCAGTGAAGGTGCGAGCAAGATTACCCAGGCTTTGTCGGGGTTTCCTGGCTGCAAGGGTTGTGTGCTGGATGTCACAGACAGCGCGGCTTCTGAGGCATTGGTGGATGAGATTGTCAAAACCGAAGGCGGTTTGCATGTGCTGGTCAACAATGCGGGCATTACCCGCGATACGTTGGCCATGCGCATGAAGGATGCCGACTGGGATGCTGTGCTGGATACCAATCTGAAAGCGGTTTTCCGACTCTCCAGGTCAGCTATTCGGCCGATGATGAAGCAGCGCTATGGGCGCATTATCAGCATTACGTCAGTGGTAGGCGCTTCTGGCAATGTCGGCCAGGCCAACTATGCAGCAGCCAAAGCCGGCGTGGCCGGAATGTCCAGGGCGCTGGCACGTGAATTGGGTAGCCGTGGTGTTACCGTGAACTGTGTGGCACCTGGTTTCATTGCAACCGACATGACTGCAAGCCTGCCCGAAGATGTGCAAAATACGCTTTTGTCTCAGATTCCGCTGGGGCGGTTGGGGCAGGCACAGGAAGTTGCCGAAGCTGTGGCATTTTTAGCTTCCAGCAAGGCCGGTTATATTACTGGAGTGGAGTTGCATGTCAATGGTGGCATGTACATGAGTTGATTGTCAGAATTTGTTTTAATAACAAGCCTGATATTTAAGGTTTATTGAAAAGTTGACCGCAAGGCCCGTCCGGTCATGAAGATTTGCAGCATGAAATTGCAAGTCACCGTAAAATTGACGGGTGTATGTTACTTAACCCTGGAGGGGTCATGAGCGATATTGAAGCACGTGTCAAGAAAATTGTTGCTGAACAACTCGGCGTAGAAGAATCTCAAGTTACCAACGAAAAGTCTTTCGTGGCAGACCTGGGAGCTGATTCGCTTGACACCGTTGAACTGGTGATGGCATTGGAAGATGAGTTCGGTATTGAAATTCCGGACGAAGACGCTGAAAAGATCACCACCGTCCAACAAGCCATTGATTACGCGAACTCACACAAGAAAGACTAAATGGACATGTCACGTCGTCCCGATCGCCGACGGGTGGTCGTGACCGGACTTGGCGCTGTGACTCCCATTGGCAATACGGTCAGTACTGCCTGGGATAATCTGGTTGCCGGAGTATCTGGGATCGATAACATCACGCGGTTTGATGCCAGCGATATGGCTTGCCGGTTCGCCGGCGAAGTCAAAGGATTTAATGTTGAAGAATATATCCCGGTCAAAGAGGCCCGGCATATGGATATATTCATTCACTATGGCATGGCCGCATCTATTCAGGCGGTTCAGGATGCCGGCCTTCCCGTAGGGGATGCATTGAGTGAAGAGCAAGCTTCCCGGATTGGTTGCATGATCAGTTCGGGCATTGGTGGCTTGCCCGTGATCGAGTATGCGCACGAAGAGTATCGCACACGCGGTGCTCGGCGTATTTCGCCATTCTTTGTGCCATCTTGCCTGATTAACATGATTTCAGGTCATTTATCCATTCGTTATGGATTCAAAGGACCGAATCTGTCAGTGGTCACGGCCTGCACAACAGGGCTGCACAGCATTGGGCTGGCGGCACGGTTGATCCAGACCGGAGATGCTGACGTCATGGTTGCTGGTGGTGCAGAATCCTGCGTTTCGCCTCTGGGTGTTGGCGGGTTTGCGGCAGCCAGAGCGCTTTCAACCCGCAATGATGATCCTAAAACAGCATCGCGCCCCTGGGACAAGGACCGGGATGGCTTTGTGCTGGGTGAAGGTGCCGGTGTGATGGTGCTTGAAGATTACGAGCATGCCAAAAAACGAGGCGCCCGTATTTATGCGGAAGTCGCCGGATTTGGCATGAGCGGTGATGCTTATCACGTTACAGCTCCCAACATCGATGGTCCTAAAAATTCGATGCTGGCTGCATTACGCGATGCCGGTGTCAATGCGGATGAGGTGGATTATCTGAATGCGCACGGCACGTCAACGCCTCTTGGCGATTTGAACGAAAGCAATGCCATTAAAGCCGCATTGGGCGACGCTGCAAAAAAAGTCGTGGTCAGTTCAAGCAAATCCATGACCGGGCATCTGCTGGGCGGTGCCGGAGGGCTGGAATCGGTATTTACCATTCTGGCGCTGCACCATGGCATTGTGCCACCCACAATCAACATATTTAACCAGGATCCGGAGTGCGATCTGGATTATTGTGCCAATACAGCACGTCAAATGCCGGTTAAAGTGGCTTTGAAAAATAATTTCGGGTTTGGTGGAACAAACGGATCTGTTGTATTCGCCCGCCTGACCTGATTGGCATGAAGATGCTTTTACAATCTGGCTGGGAAAACTTTTCTATATAAGAAGAGCTTCCCGCCAGATTTTTGTATTTATGGCATGAGTCGCCAGAAATCTGGCAGAAATTTACAGACGCTCAGACAGCATATTTTTGTATGTTTTCGCTCTGATGACGTCATGAAGCTATGATCTTGCGACAAAATGAATTAAGATGAGAAAAGGCCTTTTATATATTCTGCGTTTTGAGATGGAGTTATTTGCATGACCTCTAGGTATGCAAAAAATACCTGCAGCCTCTGTTTTGAGGAGGTGCTTGGGTATGCATAATGATTCCGATGCTCAACTAGTCGAGCGGGTCAAACGCGGCGATCAGAAAGCCTTTGAGTTGCTGTTTTTGAAATATCAACGCAAGATAGAGCGACTTGTGGCCCATATCGTGCGAGATACGAGCCAGATACCAGATATTGTGCAGGAAACTTTTATCCGTGCATACCGTGCATTGCCTAATTTTCGGGGTGAGGCGCAGTTTTATACCTGGTTGTACCGGATAGCGGTCAATACGGCTAAAAAAGCGCTGTTGGACCTTAAACGGCAACCGATATCGAGCGATGCATTCGGTGGGGGTGAAGAAAATGAAACTTATACGCCCGAAGATGGACTAATAGATACGGCAACACCCGATGCAGCTTTGGCTGCCAAACAGATTGGTCAGACAGTCAACAGTGCAGTGGAGGCGCTGCCGGAAGAATTGCGACAGGCTATCACCCTCAGGGAAATTGAAGGGTTAAGTTACGAAGAGATCGCTGAAGTGATGGATTGCCCCATTGGTACAGTACGGTCGAGGATTTTCAGAGCACGTGAAGCCATTGCACAGAAGTTGCGGCCTCAACTGGGAATCCGTGGGGACCGGCGGTGGTAAGGTTTGAGAGATAAGAATACGCTTGGAGTGTCAGAGATGAATGCCAAAATCAAACTCAATCAAAATGCCCCTGGTATTCAGGAGCAGTGGTCGTTGCTGGCTGATGGCGCCCTGACCGAGTCAGAGCTTGATACCCTGCTTGCTCAATGGAAAGAGGATGAAAGTCTGGCTGAAGACTGGCACGTTTACCATGTGATCGGAGATGTACTGCGCTCGTCCGATTTGGCGCAGGCATATGTGACGCTTTCATCTGAAACCTATATGGCAGAATTCCGGCAGCGTTTGCAGCAAGAGCCTGTGCTGATGGCACCGGCACCGCTGGCTCAAACCAAATCAGTGCAAAAAACGGTATCGCGTCTCCATTGGCCGCATTGGACCGGCTGGCTGGCCGCTTCCGGGTTTGTGGTGATGGCTGTGGTGGCTGTTGTTTATACCTCAGTGGATGATGTCGTTGCTCCAGGAGCGCAGACGATAATTGCCCTGCCTGCAAACGGCGCAACAGATGCGAATGTTATTCCTGTTGCGGCCAATGTGGAGGTCGCTTCTGCTGCGACAAATCCAGCCGCAGCTTCTGAATCTGCTGACGTGGGCACCATGCCTGCAGAGCCCGATATCCGCTTGGTTGCAACGCCGCAGGGAGACATGTGGCGCGATCAGCGACTGGAACCTTATATTTCGGCGCACCAGCAATTTGGTAGCAATTCCGTACTGATGCCAAGTAACGGCTATATGCGCAGTTCGGCTGTTACCAATAATGCAGCCCCGAATTAGTGTTGTAACGGTAAGACGGAAAATAGGCCATATCGATGAAGGGTAGACAAAATGCCGCGGCCCTGTGGAGCCTGTGGTTTACAGGGCTTTGCATCAGTTTAGCGTCTGTGTGTGTCCAGGCGGATCAGCAACAAAGCGACCCGCAGAGCAGCAATGACAATACCATGCACTGGTTGCAACGGATTGAACAGGCGGCACAGCAGCGCGATTTCAGCGGAACCTATGTTGTTGTTCAGCCCGACCGGTTATATGCTTTGCATACCGTGCATGCCAATGTAGATGGGAACCAGTATGACCTGGTGACCAAACTGGATGGACAAGAGCGCCAGATATTCAAGGACGGAAGCGCGCTTTATGCCGTTTTCCCGCAAACCAAGCAAATTATTCTGGAACGCCAGTCGGTGATTCAAATGTTCCCCGGAATCCTGAAAACGCATTATGCGCAACTGGGGCATTTTTATAAGATCAACGAACTGGCTCAAGAGCGGACTATTGGCCGTATGGCCAGTGTGCTGCAGATGATGCCGCAGGATGAGTGGCGCTTTGGCTACAAGATCTGGGTTGATCAGGCTACCGGATTGCTGCTGCGCATACAGGTGCTGGATGCGCAGGGCAAAGTGTTGGAGCGCGTTGCTTTTACCGATATTTCATTCGAGTTGAGCGAACTTCAGAAGAAGGAACTTTCTTCCTATATCGAGACCCTTAAGGGACAGGCGTACCAACTCCATGAGTTGCACTACACGGATACGACGCCACAGGCAGAGGGCTGGGAACTGCAACAGCAAATTCCCGGATTTGAGCCTATCAGCTGTGTGCTGCGGCCATTGCCGGATTCAGACCAGCAACTGATTCAGTGGGTGTTTTCTGATGGACTGGTTTCTGTTTCAATTTTCATAGAGCCTATGGACGAGCATGCGCAGCGCGAAGCACGTGACTACAGCTATGGGGCAACTCACAGCGTGTCATTTCGGCGTGGGCAATGGTGGGTGACTTTGGTCGGCGAAGTTCCGGCAGGGACTCTGGCACTGTTTGAGCAAAGCCTTGAGCATACGCCCGGCTAAAAAGAAGCCCTGCCCGGCATGCGGTGTGCCCGGACCCTAGGTAAAAAAATTTGTAAAGGTGAAAAAATGCAGCAAATAAAATTGTGGGTTGCAGCTATGGCAACAGCCTCTTTTTTTATAGGGGCAGGTGTGAGCAATGCGCAGACTTCTCCGAGCGAGTCTGCTTTTCCGGTGCCTTCTGCAACGCCATCGCCTCTGCTGGTGCAGGGGTTGCCTGATTTCAGCGCGCTGGTGGAGTCTGCCGGGCCTTCTGTGGTGAATATCCGCACCATGGCCCGGCTCAGAGCCGGCAGTCCTGGCCCGGGCAACATGACGCCTGAGATGCAGGAGTTTTTTGAGTTTTTCTTCAACAGTCCAATGCCTGGTCCATCTCCTCGTTCTTCCCGTCCGGGTCAGGAGGGAGATGACTATGTTCTGCGGCCCAGCGGAGTAGGCTCAGGGTTTATCATTTCGGCAGATGGCTACATCATGACCAACGCACACGTGGTGAGCGGGGCTGATGAAATCATTGTGACGCTGTCGAATCGGCGCGAATACCGTGCAACAGTCGTTGGCGCAGATAAGCGTACCGATGTCGCCGTGGTCAAAATTGATGGTGTGAATCAGTTACCGGTTGTGCGTGTAGGTAACCCGGAAATGCTGAAAGTCGGTGAGTGGGTGGTTGCGATCGGTTCACCATTCGGGCTGGAGAATACGGTGACAGCAGGTATCGTCAGCGCCAAGCAACGGGATACGGGGGAGTACGTCAATTTTATTCAAACAGACGTGGCCATTAATCCGGGGAATTCTGGCGGGCCGTTGATCAATCTGCGCGGAGAAGTGGTTGGCATCAACAGCCAGATTTATAGCCGTTCTGGTGGATTCATGGGTATTTCATTCTCGATTCCGATTGATGAAGCCATGTATGTGGCACAGCAATTGCGCGGGCATGGTTATGTCGAGCGTGGCCGGATTGGTGTACAGATCACGCCGACCAGCAGTGAGGTTACGCAGGCAATCGGACTGGGCGAAGATGCGTACGGCGCACTCGTGAATATTGTTTCTGAAGCAAGCCCGGCAGAAAAGGCTGGTATTCAGGCGGGTGACATTATCACGGAAGTTAATGGCCAGCGGGTTGAGCGCTTCAGCGATTTGCCCCGGATGATTGGTAATTTGAAGCCTGGGGAACAGGCTCAGTTGAAAGTGTTCCGCAGGGGTGAATGGAAAACCATGACGGTGACTGTGGAGGCCATCCCTGCAGAAACAGCGACGAGCCGTACACAGCAGGCAACTGCCCGTCCGGCGCCTGCTGCGACCAGTGTGAATAAGCTGGGTATCAGTGTGACCGATTTGTCTGACGTGCATAAACGTGAACTGCAACTGAAATCCGGTGTGGTGGTTCGTTCAGTGAACCCGGCCGCAGCACGCGCTGGCTTGCGTGAAGGTGATGTCATACTGGCTATTGGAAAAACAGATATCCGTGATGTGAAGCATTTCAATGACATGGTGGAAAAACTGGATGCCAGCCAGAATGCAGTGCTGCTGGTGCGCCGTGGCAATGGCGTGCAGTATGTACTGATCCGTCCTTCCGGCAGGTAGCCATCTGAATAGATGGATTTGCGGCTGCCCAACACCTGGCAGGCGCGGCAAAGTGAAAACGCACCCCAAAGGGTGCGTTTTTTGTGAATGGGATGGCGCTAAAGACCAAAATAATGCAGTCAGTGTGCAATGTTCAACAAATGGTGTTGTCATAAGAATTGACAAAGCGGCTTGGCTTCCTCTATTCTCATGACATTCATGCAATCATTATGGGCAAATACAAGCATGGGATGGCAAAAACACTTTTTTAGGCTGGCGACACTATTGATTTTTGCAATGCTGGTGGGCGGGGTTTCCCAGGCGCAATCATTTCGCGTGCTGCCGGACTTCACGTCTTTGGTGGAACAGGTCGGACCGTCGGTTGTAAATATTCAGACGTATACCCGCTCACGGAGCGGCAATACGCTGAAATCCGATGGCGTGGGGTCGGGGTTCATTATTTCAGCAGACGGCTACATCATGACCAATGCACATGTGGTCAGGGGGTCTGATGAGGTGATGGTTACCTTGCATGACCTGCACGAATACCGGGCCAAGGTGATTGGCTCTGACAAGCGCAGCGATGTGGCGGTGGTCAAAATAGAAGCGCGTGATGATTTGCAGGCTGTGCGTATTGGTGACCCTTCTGATCTCAAAGTGGGTGAGTGGGTGCTGGCAATCGGCTCACCGTTTGGTTTTGAAAATACGGTAACAGCCGGAATTGTCAGCGCCAAGCAGCGCGATACGGGTGAATACATCAATTTCATTCAGAGTGATGTGGCCATTAACCCGGGTAATTCCGGTGGGCCGCTGATTAACATGCGCGGAGAGGTGGTTGGCATCAACAGCCAGATTTACAGCCGCTCGGGCGGATTTATGGGGATTTCTTTTTCGATTCCCATTGATGAAGCCATGTCGGTGGCTATGCCGCTGCGTGACAAAGGAATGGTTGAGCGCGGGCGTATTGGTGTAGATACAACGCCGGTTACCAGTAATGTGGCCCGTGCCATCGGCCTGGGAGAGAAGGGCTATGGCGCATTTGTGAGCAACCTGTTCCCCAACAGCCAGGCAGACCTGGCAGGGGTACAGGCCGGTGATATCATCACACAGGTCAATGGGCAGACGGTTAACCGCGCGAGCGATCTGCCGCGAATGGTGGGGCATCTGGCACCGGGCAGCCAAGCCGAAATTCAGGTGTATCGGCGAGGGGAGTGGAAAACCTTATCAGTGACCATAGAGTCTGTTCCCTTCTCCTCTACCACCCGGTCTGTACAGCCGGCAGCAGAGCCGGCCTCGGAAGGTGCGCCGCGTTTGAGAATCAGTGTGGCCAATTTAAGTGCAGAAAGAAAGCAGGAGTTGCAGCTTGACCAGGGCGTGAGCGTGCGCTCCATGAATGCAGTGGCGGCACGTGCCGGTATTCGCCGGGGAGATGTTGTGCTGGCGGTTGGCAATACGCAAATCCGCAATTCGCAACAGTTTGACCGGATCATGCGCGGGTTGAACACGCATGCTGATACTCCCATACTGGTGCGCCGGGCTGATGAAGTTTTGTATGTGCTGGTCCAGGCTCAGCCTGAGTGATAAAGCTGCCTGGCAGGCTGAGCGGTAATGCCGTGCTGTACCGTTATGGCGTGTGATCAGTTACAATAGATGCCGAGTTTGTGTAAGCTGACCCAAGGTAAAGGCGTGTCTGGAACCGGCGCGCCTTTTCTCGTATGGCGGGCTTAAAAGTCTTTCCCTGTAAGATAAGCGGTTTGCAGGTACGTTTGTAGCAGTTTGTTTACACATCAAAGCAGATTTTTTGAGACAAGGTAAGGGGCCATCAGAGGCTGTCGGGCGATTCAAAGGTATGATGGATCACATCAGGAATTTTTCAATCATTGCGCACATTGACCACGGGAAGTCGACACTGGCTGACCGGATCATTCAGCTTTGTGGCGGGCTGGCGGCCCGTGAAATGGAGGCCCAGGTGCTGGACTCCATGGATATCGAGCGTGAGCGGGGCATCACCATCAAGGCGCAAACCGCCGCCCTGACGTACAAAGCACGCAACGGCCAGGTCTATAACCTGAACCTGATTGATACGCCCGGGCATGTGGACTTCAGTTATGAGGTCAGCCGTTCGCTATCTGCCTGTGAGGGCGCGTTGCTGGTGGTGGATGCCAGCCAGGGGGTGGAGGCGCAAACGGTGGCCAACTGTTATACCGCGCTGGACCTGAATGTGGAAGTGGTGCCGGTACTCAATAAAATGGACTTGCCGCAGGCAGACCCTGAACAGGCCAAGGCCGAAATTGAAGATGTGATCGGTATTGACGCCAGTGATGCAATTCCATGTTCGGCCAAAACCGGCGAAGGTGTCGAAGACATTCTGGAAGCCGTCATTGCACGCATGCCTGCTCCGCGCGGGCAGGTCGAGGCGCCGTTACGGGCCATGATCATTGATTCCTGGTTCGATAACTATGTGGGCGTGGTGATGTTGGTGCGCGTGGTGGACGGCTGCCTCAAGCGTGGGGAGCGTATCCGGCTGATGGCAACCGGTGCGGTCTATCCGGCAGAGCAGTTGGGCGTGTTTACCCCCAAATCAGAATCGCGTGATGCACTCAATACCGGCGAAGTGGGCTTTATCATTGCCGGTATCAAAGAGCTGGCGGCCGCCAAAGTGGGCGACACGGTTACGCACGAGAAAAAACTGCCCAATAATCTGGGGTCGGCAGAAAAACCGCTGCCCGGGTTTAAGGAAATTCAGCCTCAGGTGTTTGCCGGACTGTATCCAAGTGAAGCCAGCGAATACGACCAGTTGCGCGATGCGCTGGAAAAACTCAAGCTGAACGATGCGGCACTGCGTTTTGAGCCAGAAGTCAGCCAGGCACTCGGGTTTGGTTTTCGTTGCGGGTTTCTCGGTTTGCTGCACATGGAAATTGTGCAGGAGCGGCTGGAGCGCGAGTTTGATCAGGACCTGATCACGACTGCGCCCTCGGTGGTATACCAGGTGGAGCTGAACAATGGCGAGTCCATTGAGGTGGAAAACCCGTCCAAAATGCCGCCGCAGGACAAAATTGCACAGATTCTGGAGCCGATCATGGTTGTGCACCTGTACATGCCGCAAGAGTATGTCGGGGCCGTGATGACGCTGGCGAATCAAAAGCGTGGTATCCAGATCAACATGGCATACCATGGCCGTCAGGTCATGCTGACATATGAACTGCCATTGGCAGAAATTGTGCTGGATTTCTTTGACCGCTTGAAATCTGTCAGCCGGGGTTATGCATCCATGGACTACGAGTTCAAGGAGTACCGAGCCTCCGATGTGGTGAAAGTGGATATCCTGCTCAATGGCGACCGGGTGGATGCACTCTCGGTTATTGTGCACCGCTCACAGGCGCAGTCACGCGGGCGCGCCGTGGCGGCGAAAATGCGTGAAGTCATCAGCCGTCAGATGTATGATGTGGCGATTCAGGCGGCGATTGGCGGGCAGATCATCGCCCGCGAAACCGTAAAGGCATTGCGCAAAAATGTGCTGGCTAAATGTTATGGCGGTGATATTTCCCGTAAGCGTAAACTGCTGGAAAAGCAGAAGGCCGGCAAAAAGCGCATGAAGCAGATTGGTTCGGTTCAGGTGCCGCAGGAAGCGTTTCTTGCAATACTGAAAGTAGATGATTGACGAATTGAGTAAAAGGTAAATAGCAGAGCATGAAACTTTCTAAAGTAATGAGCGCAATCACAGCCGTGTTGTACGTCATCCTGCTGGGCTATGGTGTTGCGTGGTACATGGGCAAGGTGCAGGGGGATTTCTCCTTATTGCTGCTGATCCTGACGCTGGTGACATTTGCTTACTGGCTGTTTGAGAAAATCTACCTGAGACCGCAGCGTGTCAAACAGGCCTTGGCTGCAGAAGAGCAGATCCGTCAGCAGCATGCCGGGCAGCCCGAAGAACTGCTGCAGCCCAAAATTGAAAAAGCACAGTCTTCGCTGATCCGCGAACCGTGGTGGATTGAATGGACTGCGGGGTTCTTCTGGGTGATTCTGATTGTGTTTGCATTGCGCTCTTTTGTGGTTGAGCCTTTTCGCATTCCATCGGGCTCGATGATGCCTACGCTGCAGGCGGGCGATTTTATTCTGGTGAATAAATACGAATATGGTATCCGTTTGCCGGTAGCCAATACCAAAATTATCAGTATGGGTGAGCCGCAGCGCGGCGATGTCATTGTGTTTCGTTATCCGCCGGATGAAAACATCGCTTTCATCAAACGCATTGTGGGGTTGCCGGGAGACGAGGTTGTCTACCAGAATAAACGCCTGACCATCAACGGGCAGGAGATGCCGTCAGTGTTTATGCAGGACACCTATGATCGTGATTCCAGAGGGGATACCTATCCGGTGCAGCAATACCAGGAGCGGCTGGGCCCTGTTGTGCACCAGATATTTATCAACCCGGGCCGTCCGGCGGGGTTTTATGGCTCTCCCACCTTCCCACTGGCGGAAAATTGCCGCTACAGCGTGCAAGGGGTGATATGCAAGGTGCCTTACGGGCAGTATTTTGTCATGGGCGATAACCGGGATAACTCTGAAGATTCCCGCTATTGGGGCTTTGTGCCGCAGGAAAATATCATCGGCAAAGCCTTTTTCATCTGGATGAACCCCGGGCAGTTGAGTCGGATCGGCGGTTTCCAGTAAACAGTTCTATTTATTTTTTAACTGCATCCCCCTGGAACCGATTGTTTCAGGGGGATGTTTCTTTATGTCAGTCCGTTTTGCGGTTGAGCAGCGCATTGAGCAAAATGGCACCGAATGTTGCAGTGCCAATGCCGTTGAGTGTCATGCTGCCGATCTGGACGGTATAGTCGCCGGTACCCAGAATCAGCACAATGGCGGCAATCATCAGGTTTGAATTTTTAGAAAAATCCACTTTGTTTTCTACCCAGATTTTGGCACCTGCCACAGCAATCAGGCCAAATACAACAATGGAAACGCCGCCCATCACAGAAACCGGAATGGTCTGAATCAGCGCGCCGAATTTGGGTGAAAATCCTAAAATAATCGCCAGCAATGCGGCGATGACAAAAATAATGGTGGAATAGATTTTGGTGGCAGCCATGACGCCGATGTTCTCTGCGTATGTCGTTACGCCTGTGCCGCCGACGCTGCCGCTGACCATGGTGGCAATGCCATCGCCGATGAACGCGCGCCCCATATAAGGGTTCAGGTCCTTGCCGGTCATTGCGGAAACCGCTTTGATATGCCCGAGGTTTTCTGCAACCAGAATCACCACTACCGGCACAATCAGCAGCATGGCATTCATTTCAAATTTGGGGGCATGGAAGTTGGGCAGTCCAATCCATGAGGCTGCTGCCACGCCAGTAAAATTGATGGGCTGTCCCAGGCCCAGAACATTAGCAAGAATCAGATAGATGATATAGGAAATGATCAGCCCGGCTAGAATCAGCAGGCGCTGCAACATGCCACGCGAGAAAACGGCAACACATGCCACACAGACAAAAGTGATGGCCTGCACCCAGACGTCAAATTGTGTCGGTGCCATGTTTTTAATCGGTACCAGCGCCAGATTCAACCCAATGATAGCAACAATCGAACCGGTGACAATGGGCGGCATGAAACGCTCAATCCAGCCGGCACCGATGGCATGCACAACAACGCCAATCAGAACATAGATCAGCCCGCAGGCAATGATGCCGCCCAATGCGATGCCGATATTCGGATTAGGCCCGCTGCCAGAGTAAGCGGTTACGGCACCCACAACGCCAATGAAAGCAAAGCTGGAGCCGACGTAGCTTGGCACCCGGCCACCGACAATCAGAAAGAAAATCAGGGTACCGACACCGCTCATCAGAATGGCGACATTGGTATCAAACCCCATCAGTAACGGACCAAGCACGGTGGAGCCGAACATGGCCACCACGTGTTGCAACCCCAGGGCAAAAGTGGGGCCCCAGGGTAAACGTTCATCCGGGGCTACGACGCCCCCTGTTGTATTAATGCGCCAGGTAGGCAGCCAGGACGAGCTCATAGTGACGGTTCCCAGTAAAAAGTAAGGAGGAGTGCGATGGAAGGCGGTGCAACTGCCGGGCTGGCAGGAGCGTGCCAGGAGGCAAATTTGCAGTTGTCTGGGGGGCAGTATAAGTCTTCATGCGTAAAATCTGCCAGCAACGGCCGGGTTGAAGACAGGGGCGCTCAGAAATTACGCTGGTCAAAAGCGCGGTAAGGCATTATGATCTGATCTTGGCGATGTGTTTTTGCAAGCAACAGCGGGCATTTAACGCTAATTGTTGTTATCAGTCGGACTGCGGCTGACCTGCATGTCTGGATGAGCTTGTTTCATTTTGCGCATGGTCTGTTGATGCTGGGAGTGCGTACCTTAGCCAGATGGCACGGTGATCTGAGCCCTGCCATGAGAAAGTCCCGGTTTCACGAACCGTCTGTAAATTGCGCGCCAGAATATGATCAATCGATAAAAACCTCGGCCGCCAGGTTGGGCGCCCCCTTGGGCTGCTGAGTTGAAGCTGTGCTTTCCGGGTGAAATCTCTGAATAAAGGTGAAAACGGGGTGATGTTCATATCTCCCAGCACAATCACGTCTTCCTTTTCCTGGGCGATCTGCTGAGCCAGATACTGCAGCATTTCATCCCGTTCGGATGCCAGTTGATGGCCCAGTGGCGGCGGCGGATGAATGCCATAAATGACCAGTCCGCCAGGCAACTCGGCACGGATATAGGGGAAGGTGTTGTTCCCTTCTTGATACAACACGTCGCATTGTTTGAGCGGAACGCGCGAATACAAGGCGATTCCGAATGGCGAGTCAATATACTGGCCGCAGTGCTGGGTATTTTCTTCCAATGTTTTCAGATAATGCTGCCATTCAGTTGAAACTTCGGTTAAAAATATCACATCTGCCTGTAATTTTTCTATCCAGGCGCTTTCCTGCTGTTGCTGTGCATTGGAGAAAAGCAGGTTGTAACTGACGATCTGTAACGTGGATTCAGTAGGATTTGCGGAATCGTTTACAGAGGGCAGCGGGATTATGGTCCAGAGTGTAGTGCCGATGGCACATACCCCGAACATCAGGCGCTGCCATGTGCGGGTGGCGGCCAAGCACCCCAGTAAAAAACACACAGCATAATAGGGTACAAAATGACTGAATAACTCCAAAAACCAATGCCATTGGCCCATTTGTCCCAACGCCAGGCCGATGAGCGCAAGCCATGCAAGAACGGTAATGCGTTTGCGGAAAAAGGATGATAAACGGGCGGAGGTGCTCATGGTGATGGTGGGGACAGCTCTCAGTATCCAAGGGGTATGGAATTATAATTCAGTGCCGAGACCGCTATTCGTTCACAATGTGTCTCAAGCTGTTGATGTGCGTAACGATATGATGCTGCAACCCTATGATCAATTAACTCCCGCAGTCATTGCAGATGCGCTGTCTTCTGTCGGGCTGGAAACAGATGGCCGCATGATGCCTTTGGGCAGTTATGAAAACCGGGTGTATCAGGTCTATCTGGAAGATTGCGTTGCAAACAGCTCTTATAACAACCTGCAGGTTGTTGTTAAGTTTTATCGCCCCGGGCGTTGGAGCCGGGATCAGATTGCCGAAGAGCACCGTTTTGCACTGGAGCTGGCGCGGGCTGAAATTCCGGTGGTGGCTCCCGAAATCATTGGCGGCTCAACCATCCATGAATACCAGGGGTTTCTGTTTGCCGTCTATCAGCGAATGGGTGGACGACCGCCCGAGCTGGACGATCCGCAGGTGCTCGAGTGGATTGGGCGTTTTCTGGGGCGGATTCACCTGATTGGTCGGCGTGAAGGCTTTCGTGTCAGGCCCCAATTGAATATCCAGACGTTTGGATATGAGGTGCGTGACTGGCTGGTTGCGCACGAAGTGCTGCCGCTGGAGGTGCGGGCCAACTGGTTGGCGTGTTGCGATGAAGCGTTGCAATGTATCGAGCAGATTTGGGCCACTTTGCCTGAATTGTCTTTGTTGCGTTTGCATGGAGACTGCCACCCTGGGAATATATTGTGGCGGCCCGAGCATAATGACGACCCTGGCGGTCCTCATTTTGTGGACCTGGATGATGCCCGTATGGGGCCTGCAGTGCAGGATATATGGATGCTGTTATCAGGCGAGCCGCAGGAGCGTGGGCAGCAACTGGCCTGCATCATGGCGGGTTATGAGGACTTTTGCACTTTTGACTGGCGCGAGCTGGCGTTGGTGGAGCCCCTGCGAACGTTACGCATGATCCATTACAGCGCCTGGCTGGCAAAGCGCTGGGATGATCCGGCGTTTCCCCTGGCATTTCCGTGGTTTGGTACGGCCGGCTATTGGGAGGAACAGGTTCGGTCTCTGCAAACGCAGACTGCCCAGATGCGTGATGTTTTGGATGGGCAGGCTAGGTAAGATCTGCTAAAATTACCTATCGTCTGGCCAAGATACGCCATTTTCTGTCAAAATCGTCGAAAGTGGAATGTCGTACTCCTGCGGAACCAGATCTGGCAGGTAGCTCATGCTGTAGGCCAGGCCAACCGTATCGGGTTGTGGTTTCAACGTAGCCAGTGTACGGTCATAAAATCCCCCGCCATAACCCAAGCGAACGCCGCCAGGTCCATAGCCTACGCATGGAATCAGCAGCAGGGTCGGGAAAATCTGTTCGGTATCTTTGGGCTTGGGGATGCCATAGGCATCTTCTTCCATCGGGCAGCCTGGGTACCAGGCGTGAAAAGTCAGTTGTTTGGTGAGTTTGTCCACAACGGGCAGGCCGATGCGACGCTGCTGGTTTTCTGGTGCTGCCTCCTGCCAGCGGTATAAAGAGGGCAGAGGATCAAATTCGCCATGAATCGGCCAGTACGCCCCGATGATATGATCTGTGCGGTGAATCAGCCAGATGCGTAATACGCTTTGCAGCATGGCGGCTTTTTCCAGGCGGTCCGGCATGGCCAGGCGCTGGGCGCGTAGCAACTGCCGAAGCTCTTTTCTCTCAGAGGTTGTATGGTTTGCGTTCATTGTGGTTAAATTGGAAGCTTGGAACTGTTCGACACTCACAAGGTCTTAACGGTTGACATCATATCTCTCACACTGCATGTAGAAACCCATCATCATAATGACTCAACGCTCAAAATACATTTCCCAGTGGTTATTTTGCATCATTTTTGCTGCTTTATCTTTGAGCGGATCGTTGGCGGTTGCTCAAAGCGGCGGCAATGCAGACCCTCGCGATGCATTGGTGTTGCAGGCGGCAGATGCGTATAAAAAGAACGATATTCAGAAACTGCAGACAATTTTGCCTCAGGTGGCAGGGCACCCCATGGAACCCTGGGTGGATTACTGGTCTATCCGTTCACGGCTGGGGCAGGCCTCACCGGAAGAAATCATGGCTTTTTTCCAGCGCTGGCCAGGCTCTTATGTTGAAGACCGGTTGCGCAATGACTGGTTGCTGCAATTGGGCAAGCGGCAGCAGTGGGATCTGTTTTCGCAGCAATACCCCATGTTCAGAATGCGGGATGATTCGCAGGTCTTGTGTTACGCCCTGCTGATTGACCACCGCAATGGACATAACGCAGTCTCGCAGGCGCGGGAAGAGTTCATTCAGATCCGCCCGGCGTACGTGTCGGAAGACGGCTGCAACATGATGGCCTCGGTACTTTACCGTGCCGGGAAAATGCCGGCTGCGGATATCTGGATCAAGGCACGCCGGCTGGTTGAAGTCAACCGTGTCGCATCAACGCAGAAAACCGTGGCTTTGCTGAGCACAGAATTTGACAATGCGATCAAGGTCCTGATGGACAAGCCGGACCAGTGGCTGCACAGCCAGAAAGGCAGCGACGCTTCGAAAGTGGTTGCCGGGCCAATGCAAAGCGAACTGGTGACGCTGGCGCTGATTCGCTGGGCGGCAAAAGACCCCAATGCCGCAGTTGCCGCGTTACGCAATGACTGGAAAGATACACTGAATGCAGATCAGTCCGGCTGGGTTTATGCTGTGGCTGGCAGGGTGCTGGCACAGCGGCTCGATTCGAAAGCGCTTGATTACTATAAACAGGCCAGCGGAGCCAAAGGCTTGAGCGATGATGTGCTGAACTGGCATGCCCGGGCGCAGTTGCGGGCGGCGGCCAGCAGCAGAGACACACAGGGCTGGAAGCGCCTGGTGACGCTGATTGATTCCATGCCGGAAAATCTGCGTACCGATGCCACCTGGGTGTACTGGAAGGCGATTGGGCTCAGACACCTGGCGGGGCAACATGCCGGGCATGAAAACCATCAACAGGCCAATGCCATGCTGGAATCGATTGCTGGCTATGACGGGTTTTATGAGCAACTGGCTACCGAAGAACTCGGGCGCAAAATCATGCTGCCGGCACAACCGCAATCGCCAACAGAGCAGGAAATGAATGCGGCGATTGAAACACCCGGACTGATGCGCGCGCTGTATGCCATTCGCATGGGGCTGCGCAGCGAAGGACTGCGCGAATGGAACTGGAACCTGATTGGCAAGAATGACCGCCAGTTACAGGCGGCCGCACAACTGGCGTGTGACCAGCATGTCTGGGACCGTTGTGTGAATACCAGCGAGCGGGCCAAGGGGCTGTTCAATGTGTCGCAGCGCTTCCCCATGCCTTACAAGGATCTGGTGATGCCGCGTACCAATGAAATCGGGCTCGATCCGTCTTATGTTTTTGGTTTGATGCGGCAGGAGTCGCGTTTTATTGCAGATATTCAATCCAGCGCCGGTGCCAGCGGGTTGATGCAGTTGATGCCAGCCACCGCCAGGTGGACTGCCAAAGAAATTGGCATGACAGATTTCAAACCCGCGCTGGTGACCGATCCTAAGGTGAACATCACGTTAGGAACGGCTTATCTGAAACTGTCTGTCGATGAGTTTGATGGCTCGGAACTGCTGGCTGCTGCCGGTTACAACGCTGGCCCCAACCGGCCGCGCCGCTGGCGCAATGGGCCGGCACTGGATGGCGCGGTATGGGCTGAAAACGTACCGTTTAATGAAACGCGGGCTTATGTGAAAACCGTGCTTTCCGCAGCGGTGGTGTACCAGATGGTGCTGACCGGGCAGCCGCAGTCTTTGCGGGATAGGCTGGGACAGGTGAAGCCGCATGATCCTTCGGTGCCGGACAAAACGCCTGATCTGCCTTGAGCGGGCGTGAAAGCGCAGATAGATAAAGGAAGCAGACCGTGAAAACCTACATGGTCGGTGGGGCTGTACGCGATATGTTGCTGGGGTGGCCCGTGCAGGACAGGGACTGGGTTGTGGTTGGCGCCACACCGCAGGAGCTGATCGGAGCGGGCTATACACCGGTAGGCAAGGACTTTCCGGTATTTCTGCATCCCCAAACGCATGAAGAGGTGGCGCTGGCGCGTACCGAGCGCAAGACCGCGCCGGGGTACCACGGGTTCAGCTTCCATGCCGACCCGACCGTGACGCTGGAGGAGGATCTGGCGCGGCGCGACCTGACGATCAATGCCATTGCGCAGGATGAGCAGGGCCATCTGATTGACCCTTATGGCGGACAAAAGGATTTGCATGACAAGGTGCTGCGCCATGTGACGCAGGCATTTGCCGAAGACCCCGTGCGCATTTTGCGGGTGGCGCGTTTTGCTGCACGTTATGTGGATTTCACCGTTGCCCCCGAAACCATGCAACTGATGCGTGCAATGGTCGTAGCCGGGGAGGTGGATGCCTTGGTGGCTGAGCGTGTGTGGCAGGAACTCTCGCGCGGCCTGATGGAGAAAATGCCATCGCGTATGATCCGTGTGCTGCATGAGTGTGGCGCACTTGCCAGAATTCTGCCGGAAATTGACCAGCGTTTTGGTGCCTGGCAATTGATTTTGAGCGCGTTGCAGCCTTCTGCCACCGCACAGGATGCTGCTGCCCATGCCGATGGTGAAATACGGTATGACCGCCGCCATGGCTGGGCTGAGCAGGGCAGGCATACCCTGCGTGTGCTGGATCTGTCGGCGCAGCAGGGTACACCGCTGCCAGTCCGGTTTACCTGTCTGGTTTATGATGCCGCGCTGACAGACGCGTTGCGGCTGGAGACCCAACTGGAGCCGGACCGTGACCTGCTGCAAGACCTGAAGGGGCTATGCGAGCGGTTGCGTGTTCCGGTGGAGTGCCGCGAATTGGCGCAACTGGCGCAGCAGTTTGTTGCGCAGATACATGGTGCCGCGCATTTTGACGCCGGGGCTGTTATGCGGTTGTTTAAGCATGCAGATGCGTTTCGCCAGCCCGATCGTTTTCGAAGCCTGCTGGATGTGGCACAAGTGGATGCCACAGCATACCCCGAATGGCTGGGCATTCGCTACCCGCAGCGGCAATGGCTTGGCAACGCTTTGGATGCCGCGCTGGCTGTAGATACCAAAGACGTTGCCCGACAGGCCATGGCTTCGGGAGCACAGGGGCTCGCGGTGGGAGAGGCCGTTGATGCCGCCAGACTGGCGTGTATTGAAAAAAACTGGCAGCCGCTGGCGCAGTAAATAAACGCTACAGTGTATGCGTCCGGTCGCCGTTGGCAAAGCCCAGCGGGTCCAGATCGAAGTTTTTGCCCAGCGCAATCACTTTAAAGATTTCTCCCATTTCATGCTCGCCTATCAGTTTGAAAGCGGCGCTGCGTGCGGCAAGCGACGCATGGTTCTGGTCCTGCGGCAGCAAATCCAGCATGCCGCAATTAAGCAGAAAATGGGCCTGCGTGGTGTAGCCCAGCACGTCCATACCGCTTTCCTGCGCTGCCAAGGCAATACCGGTAAAGTTGACATGGGCCGTGATGTCTTTCAGCCCCACGTCGACAAGCGGGTCGGTGTCGGCCTTGTGCAGGCGGTGGCACATCAGGGTGCCCATGTTGCGCTGCGGGTGATAGAACTCGTGCTCGGGAAAGCCGTAATCAATGAAGAAGGCGGCACCGTATTCCATGCGATCTGCCAGTGTTCTGATAAATCCTTCAGCCTGCAGCGGCAGTTCTGTCAGGTAGTCTGCATGGCCTTCAACCGTTACCGGCGGGTGCAGCGAGGTGGGGCGATCGTCCCAGCAGAACTGCTGGCCGGTGGCGTCAAGCGACACGCCACGCTCGTGCCACTGGCCCTGCAGGCGGTGAATCAGCTTGACCGGCATGGCGTCCAGAACTTCATTGCCAACGACAACGCCGCTGAATTTTTCAGGCAACTGGTCGACCCAGTGCACTTTATGCGCATGCTCAGGAACGTGGCGCTGAATGGTCAGCTGTTGCTGTTCGCGCAAAGTGGCGGAAAGGTCCACAATAACATAGCGTTCCAATGTATCGCCCAGTGCCGTTAAAATATGGCTTGCGAGGGCGCCGGAGCCGGCACCAAATTCCCAGATGGTATGTGTGCGTGTGGTTTGCAGTGCCTGTTGCAGTTGTGCAGCCAGTGCTTGGCCAAAATAAGGGGAAAGCACGGGGGCGGTGATGTAATCACTGCCGGAAGAGGGCAATGCGCCAAACTGCTGTGATGAATTGCTGTAGTAGCCAAGTTCAGGCGTATACAGTGCGGCGGCCATGAAAAGGTCAAACGCCAGCCAGTTCTCGTGGCGGTGAATACTTTGGGTAATGACCTCGTGCAGGCGCGCGTTTTCGCTCATGGATACACTCTTGAATTTTAACAAGCCACATTGTAGAGAAAGACGATAGAAATGTCTGTTGTTCTGGTTACCGGAGCTGCACGCCGTCTGGGGCGGGACGTCTCTTTGGCGCTGGCGCGTGCAGGGTGGGACGTGGCGGTGCATTGTCACCATTCGGCGGCACAGGGTGCGGAACTGACCAGCGAGTTACAGGCGCTGGGAGTACGTGCTGCGGTGTTCAAGGCGGATTTGTCCGATGAGCACGCATGCAGGGAATTGCTGCCGCAGGTGGCTGACGCCTTGGGGCCGGTGCATGCGGTTGTGAACAATGCTTCGCAGTTTGTCTATGACGATGCGGCCAGTTTCAGTTATGAAATGTTGCTTGCGCATATAAAAACCAATACGGCACCCGCCATTGTGCTGGCGCAGGCTTTATATGAAATGCGGGTCAAAGAAAGTTCTTTATCGGCAACGCCGTCGCAGGGTGTGGTGGTGAATCTGCTGGACCAGAAGCTGTGGAACCTGAATCCTGACTATCTGAGCTACACTTTGTCTAAAGCAGCACTGCGGGCGGCAACGGAAATGCTGGCACAGGCGCTGGCGCCGGTGGTTCGTGTTGTTGGTGTGGCTCCGGGGCTGACGTTGCCCAGCACGGAGATGACCGATGAGGAATTTGCAAAACTGCATCAGCTCTCGCCCTTGCAGCAGTCTTCCACGGCGCAGGATGTGGTGCAGGCCGTGTGTTTTGCGATCAGCAACCGGGCGCTGACCGGAACAACCTTGCTGGTGGACGGCGGGCAGCACCTGATGCCCCAGCCACGTGATTTCAGCCGGATGACATGATGAATACAGTATTGACACATGGTTACCAGACGTTGAGCCTGAAGGGGTTGCGGTTTTCTGCCAATCTGGGGATTTTGCCGCAGGAAATGGACCACTCCCAGCCGATTGAAGTGGATGCCGAATTGAACCTGGGGCGGCAGCCATTGGCGCCCAGTGATGATGCCATTTACAGTGTGCTTGATTATCGCAAGGTTAGGGCGGCCATCATTGAAACCTGTACTCAAGGGC
Source organism: Saezia sanguinis (assembly GCF_963921665.1). NCBI lineage: Bacteria > Pseudomonadati > Pseudomonadota > Betaproteobacteria > Burkholderiales > Saeziaceae > Saezia > Saezia sanguinis. Next base: position 76,143 of record NZ_CAWUGC010000016.1, on the reverse strand, counting down.
ATATCAATCTGCTGGAAAGCCTGATCGGCAAGGTGGCTTACCGGCTGATGGCGTTGCCCGGTGTGCTGGGCGTGCGTGTGCGCATTGCCAAGCTGGAAATTTTTGATGATTGTGAAGTGGCGATCCGGGTGGAAACCGGGCAATGGTAAGTGATAGCCAGAATGGCGGATCCGACGGAATTTGAAGGTGCTGGATGTAATGAGTTCTACCGAAAATGATTCTTCTGCCGAAACGGCGCACCGGCTGGTGATGACGCAGAAAGCGCGCAAGACCGAGTTTGAAAATAACAAACTGGGCAAAAGACTGTGCCGTAAAGTAACGCAGGCGATATCTGATTACAACATGATCGAGCCGGGCGATAAGGTGATGGTCTGCCTTTCCGGCGGGAAAGACAGCTTTTCCTTGCTGGATATCCTGTTGCGGTTGCAGCGCCGGGCACCGTTTGACTTTGAAATTGTGGCAGTAAACCTGGATCAGAAGCAGCCGGGATTCCCGGCCCATGTGCTGCCGCAATACCTGACCCAACTGGGCGTACCGTTTCACATTGAAGACCAGGACACGTATTCGATTGTCAAGCGCGTTGTGCCTGAAGGCAAAACCATGTGCAGCCTGTGCTCGCGTTTGCGCCGCGGGGTGCTGTACCGGGTGGCCGGAGAGTTGGGGGCCACCAAGATTGCGTTGGGGCATCACCGCGATGACATGTTGCAAACGCTGTTGCTCAATATGTTTTTCGCGGCCAAGCTCAAAGGCATGCCGCCCAAGCTGGTGAGCGATGACGGCAAACACATTGTGATACGGCCTTTGGCGTATGTGGACGAGAAGTCGCTGGAGCGCTGGGCCCAAGTGCAGCAGTTCCCCATTATTCCGTGCTCGCTATGCGGTTCGCAGGAAAACCTGCAGCGCCAGCAGATGAAGCAGATGCTGCAGGAATGGGATAAAAAATTTCCGGGCCGGATTTACAACATGTTCAATGCGCTATCGCATGTGGTGCCGTCACACCTGATGGACCGCACGCTGTATCCGTTTGAAAGCCTTAAGGCCACAGGAGTGGCCGACCCGGAGGGTGATACGGCGTTTGACCTGGAGTCTTTTCCCGGTCCGGATGAAAACGATACCGCAGCCGACACGGGGGCGGAATTACCTGCCGAGCAACATATTGCCGTGCATCAGATTCCGCGTGCCAAAGCCTCATCGTGACGAGGCCATGGCTGCGGTAAAGCGGGTAAAATGATTCGCCAGAATATTTGACCAACTTGTGGCGGGTACATAATTGGATCAGGCTGGCCGAAAAGTGTACGCACGATCAAAGGAAAAACATGCTGGATTGTAATGTGGTCATCATGGCGGCGGGGCGCGGCACCCGCATGAAATCCGATAAACCCAAGGTATTGCATACGGTGGGCGGGATGTCGATGCTGCAGCGGGTTGTGAATACGGCCGGGCTGGTGGAGCCCCGGGATATTGTGGTGGTGGTTGGTTGTGGCAGCGAGCTGGTGCAGCAGTCGGTGCAGGGGGAAAACCTGCATTTTGTTTTGCAGGAGCCGCAATTGGGCACCGGGCATGCGGTACAGCAGGCATTGCCTTTGTTGCCCGACAGTGGCGTCACGCTCATTCTCAATGGCGATGTGCCGCTGGTGGTGGCCGATGATCTGGCTGGTCTGGTGCAGGAGTGCGCCGGCAAAAGGCTGGTGCTGCTGACTGTTGAGCTGGACGACCCGACCGGATATGGCCGCATTGTCCGCTCGGATGATGACAAGGTCGTTGGCATTGTTGAGCAAAAAGATGCCACAGCGGCACAGCAGCAGATCAAAGAAATCAATACCGGTGTGATGGCCGTTCCGACACAACATCTGAAACGCTGGCTGGTCAATCTGAAAAATGACAATGCGCAGAAAGAATATTACCTGACCGATATTGTTGCAATGGCGGTAGCCGAAGGGGTTCGCGTGAACACCAGGAAGGTTGAAGACCCTGCGACGGTGGCCGGCGTGAATTCTCCGCAGCAACTGGCGGCGCTGGAGCGGGCTTTTCAAAAACGTGTTGCCGAAGACCTCATGTCTCAGGGCGTGCGGCTGGCTGATCCGGCACGGCTGGATGTCCGGGGGGAGCTGCATTGCGGACGGGATGTTGAAATTGATGTGGGCTGTGTTTTTTCCGGCAAGGTCATGCTCGGCAATAACGTGCGTATAGGTGCCCATTGCGTGATCAGCAATGCCGTGCTTGCCGATGACGTGGAGATTCATCCTTTTACCCATATTGATGGCGGCAAGCAGGGCGTTGAGGTTGGCGCGGGCTCTCTGGTAGGGCCTTATGCGCGGTTGCGCCCCGGCGCAACGCTGGGTGAACAGGTGCATGTGGGGAACTTTGTCGAGGTGAAAAATAGCACACTGGCGCATGGTGCCAAGGCCAACCACCTGACCTATCTGGGGGACGCCACTGTGGGCGAGCAGGTGAATGTAGGTGCCGGGACGATTACCGCCAATTATGACGGCGTCAATAAATACCGTACCACCATTGGCGCGTACTCCCGTATCGGCAGTAACACGGTGCTGGTGGCTCCCGTGGAGATTGGTGAGCGCAGTACGATTGCCGCTGGTAGTGCCATTACCCAGAATGCTCCGGCAGATACACTGACGCTGGCGCGGGCCCGGCAGATTTCAGTGCCCGGCTGGAAGCGGCCGGAAAAACCGGTTTCTAAAAAATAAGCACGGCTTAAGGAAAACCGTTACACCTGGGCTGACACAGCGCGCAGTTCATAAAAGTGCAACGCATTGATATCCATATCGGCCAGCATGATCCATTCGTCCTGCGGTAAAAACTCGTCATACACATTCAGGTGCGGAATGGTTTTGCGGTCGATGTAATCAATCATTTCAGTGCTTCTGCCGTATTTGGTCTGAAACAACTGGTACAGCCGGTATAAAGCGCCATGCTGCTGGTCAAAGATGTACTGCTTGATCTGGTAATGGCCTGGCGATATGCCCTGCAACAGAATTTTTTTCTTTTTCTTGAAGTTGCCAATCAGGTTTTCCTGTAGTGAAAGCGATGGGTTGAACACCGCTGTGTTGGTCAGAATCAACTGGTAGCCGAATTGCGTTTTGGTCACAATGTAATCGGTCCCATGCGCAATGACTTTGCCCTGCATCTGGCGCAGAAATTTCAGAACATAAAAGACCGGGCGTTTCAGATTAAAAATGTAAAACAGGGCAATGCCGCTGACATCAATGCGCTGGGGCAATGTTTCCTGCAGGATTTCTGTGTTCAGTGATAAGGCAACGCTGCTGACCTCTGCGGGCAAATCCAGCAGCGTGTTGAAAATCAGTGCCGCTCTGAAAAAACTGCCGTTGGTATGCCGTGTTTGCCCGGTCAGTGTGTTCCAGCGCATTAAAACCAGTGGCACATGAATATTGTGGGCGCGCAGACATTCGGTGACAAATGCGGTTTTTTCTTTGATGTGGCTGGCGCCGTTGCGGGCTTCCCTATTGGCGTTCAGCGTGTCAAAACCGATTTCCTGCCCGGGGCTGGCTTCATAGCCTATGAAGTCGGTATTTTTGATCCAGCGGGTTTGGAAAATGGGAGGCACTGCGTTGTCATTGTCTTTTTCAAATGAATAAAAAACGCCAATCTGCGCTTCGGGCAGGCATGATTTAATTGCCTCGCGTACTTGCAGGTAAATGGTTTCAAATGTCTGCCGGGTGCTGTCAGAACAATCTTCCGAATAATAGACAAAGCGCCAGTTGTTCATATAAGACTTGCCATACAAATTGATGCAGTAATGCAAAAATTTGGTGGTTTTTTCAATATACGAGCCGGGGTCTTTGGAGACGCTGTCATGATAGATCCGGACAAACAGTGAAATGTCATGCTGTTTCAGAAATGAGATAACGATATCGGTATTGTTGTATGGAGAGTACGTAACAGCCGGCTCATCGGTTTGAAATTCGGGCAGAATGGTGTTGCCCGAGATCAGGTGCGAGGCGTCAATATAGTCAATCTGGGCCTCCTGTTTGACCATCAGAACCTGCTGCTGCACATGCTCTTTTAAAAGCTCGTTCAATTCTCCAATGGTGATGATGTATTTCAGTGCAGAGGGCTGTCTGGTTTTAGGGTGGTTGTGCAGATGAATGCGCAGGTCCTCTACCGCAGAATATTCTTCCTGTATGGGCGTCACGGATGTTGTGTTGTTGATGGTGTTGCTGAGCGTGGAGATGACTTCTACCGCGTCGGCTGGCTGTGTCACGGCAGTGATGCTGGGCGTTTCTGTATGCAGCGTGTGCTTTTTGGGTGCAATTTGCTTTTGCGGGTTTTCTTTGTAATCCTTGCGGTACTGGCTGGGGGTTTTGCCATTGTGCTCTTTGAACAAGGTGATGAATTGCCTGGTGCTGGAAAAGCCGTGTTCCTGGGCGATCTGATAGATCGGTTTGGCGCTGTTGATCAGGTCATAAGTGGCATGTTCAAAACGCAGTTGTTTAAGGTATTGGATGTAATTGGTGCCGACCTCTTTTTTGAACAGGCGGGATAAGTAAGAGAATGAAACGTGCTCTTTCTTGGCAATCTTTTGCAGCGAAATGCTCTGGTTGTAGTTCTCTTCCAGGAAGGCAATTGCATGTTCAATACGCTTGCTGTAGGTGGCATTTTTTTTGGGGATGGATGCCTTTTCTTTAAAGTAGGTGGCCAGAATCAACAGCACTTCAGATAACGAGTGGTTGATTTCCAGCAGCGCCAGCTCATCGTTGCCTTTCAGATAAGAGATGAACATTTTGGCCAGCAGTACGCGGATGTTGTCAATATAAATGCTTTTGTAGCTGGTGTTCTGCTGGGGTGAGAGCGTGTACTGGTAGTAGAAGTACGATTTGTAATACTTTGCAAAAAAGTGATTGGAAACCTCCAGCATGATGACAATGTTATGCGCCTCGCCCCGTATTTCATAAGCGGTGTTTTTGTTGACGCACAGGACATCGTTTTCCGCTAAGTGCAGGCGGCTGTCTTCACTGACAAATTCCACATTTCCCCTGATGACATACACCAATGTGATGCCGCTATAGCCGGTGTGCTGGAAGTGACTGATTTCACGCGCGTACAGATCGTATTCGGATAGTTTGCTGGCAGTGGGCATGGCGACTTTCTGTATGGGTAAAGGTATAAAAATAACATCTCATTATTTGCTAATTTAGATTTAACTTAATGATGGGTATCAAAAAGTAGTCATTTATTGCATAAAACATGATCTGTTTTTGCCTTTCTGCGATTTTTATAATTTTTTAAACGCTGTAAAGAAAGGTGAAAAATGAACGAAGTTATTGATGTGATCAGGCAGGCCAAGAGTGAATCTACCGACATTCGCCCGGTAGACAAAATAATGAATGCCATCAGGCAGACAGAAAGTGAATTCACTGAAATCAGGCAAAAAATACATGCCAACCCGGAGCTGGGGTTTGAAGAAACAAGTACCAGCGAACTGGTTGCGCAAAAACTGAAAGCGTGGGGGTATGAGGTTCACCGGGGACTGGCCAAAACCGGGGTGGTTGGCACGCTCAAGGTCGGCGAAGGCAGCAAACGGCTGGGGATTCGTGCCGATATGGATGCGTTGCCGATTGTGGAAAAGAGCGGTAAATCCTGGAGCAGTTGTGTTGAAGGAAAGTTTCATGGCTGCGGTCATGACGGCCATACCACCATGCTGTTGTGTGCAGCCAAATACCTGGCTCAGACGCAGCAGTTCAACGGTACACTGCATCTGATTTTTCAACCGGCAGAAGAGCTGCTGTATGGCGGGAAAGTGATGCTTGATGACGGTTTGTTTGAGCAGTTCCCGTGTGATGCTATTTTTGCCATGCACAACATGCCGGGCCTGAAAGAGGGTGAGTTCTATTTCAAGCAAGGGGCGTTCATGGCCTCTTCCGACACCATCCATATCGAGATTTCAGGAGTGGGGGCTCACGGTGCCATGCCTGAAAAAGGTGTTGATGCCACATTGGTGGCCTGCCATATCGGTGTGGCGCTGCAAAGCATTGTTTCCCGCAACGTGTCTCCGTTTGAACAGGCGGTTGTCACCGTGGGGTGCATTCAGTCCGGCGAGGCGCCCAATGTGGTCAATGGCTCGGCACTGCTCAAGCTCAGCGTTCGTGCTTTGAACAAAGATGTGCGCCAGATGATGCTCAAGCGCATTTCTGAAATTGCAACGGCTCAGGCCCAAAGTTTTGGTGCTACCGCAGTGATTAACCATATCAATGGCAGCCCTGTACTGATCAATGACCAAAAGGCCACGGAATTTGCAGTGCAGGTTGCGCATGATCTGGTTGGCAAAGACAAAGTGCATGCCAATGCACAGCCGTTGATGGGCAGTGAGGATTTTGCTTTCATGCTGGAGGCCAATCCCAACGGAAGTTACATGCTGCTGGGCAATGGTGATACCCCAGGGTACTGCAATGTGCATAACCCGGGCTATGACTTCAATGACCGGATCATTGTGAGCGGTGCTTCTTACTGGGCGGCATTGACCGAGGCTTATCTGAAGTAACAGATCTTCACGTAGACAAACTGCAATGGTCCCAGTGGTTTTGTTGAAGACCTGGTTCGGTTGCAGTCTTTTTCTCAGAATATGAAAAGGAAATTGTATGTCAGACAATAACAGCGGACTTATTGCTGCGGTCCCGATGCAAGCAGCGCATGTCCCATCGAGTGTGCGGGCTGTAGAAAAACCTGGAGATAAGTTTATTTTTGGGATCGTTCTGGGGGTGCTGACTTTCTGGCTGTTTGCCCAGTCCATGGTCAATGTGGCGCCCGATGTTCAGCGCAGCATTGGCATACCGATGGAATCGCTGAACCTGGCGATCAGCCTGACGGCGCTGTTTTCGGGGTGTTTCATTGTGGTTGCCGGCGGACTGGCTGACCGGTTTGGCCGCATGCGGTTTACGTATATTGGATTTGTCCTCAGCATCATTGGCAGCCTTTTCCTGATTTTTGCCAACGGTACCGGTATGCTGATTGCCGGGCGCATTATTCAGGGTCTGTCCGGGGCTTGTATCATGCCGGCGACACTGGCACTGGTGAAAACCTATTACGATGGTGCAGAGCGTCAGCGTGCATTAAGTTTCTGGTCCATCGGTTCATGGGGCGGCTCCGGTGTGTGCTCACTGGCTGGTGGTGCGATTGCCACTTACATGGGCTGGCAGTGGATTTTCATTTTCTCCATTGTGTGTGCCGTCTTGGGTATGCTGCTGATCCGGGGCGTGCCTGAAAGCAAGGTTGAAACCACCAGCAAAGGTATTAAGTTTGACAGCATGGGGCTGGTGTTTTTTGTCGTTGCCTTGATCAGTCTGAACCTGGTGATTACCAAGGGTTCCAGCTGGGGCTGGACCAGTATGGTGACGTTGGGTCTGGCTGCGCTGTGTGCCGTGACAACGGTGATTTTCTTCATTGTTGAGTTTGGCAAAAAGACTGCTGCGTTCATCGACTTTTCATTGTTCAAAAACATGCCTTACAGCGGTGCGGCTTTTTCCAATTTCATGCTGAACGCTGTGGCCGGTACATTGCTGGTTGCCAATACCTACATTCAGGAAGGACGTGGATTCACGCCGTTTCAGACGGGCATGCTGTCTATTGGTTATTTGATTGCTGTGTTGGGCATGATTCGTGTCGGCGAAAAAGTGCTGCAAAAAATCGGCGCTAAAAAGCCGATGATTTTGGGTACGGTTGTAACCGGTGTGGGCGTGGCGTTGATGGCGCTGACGTTCCTGCCTGATACGCTGTATGTCGGTGCGGTTTTAATCGGATTCATCCTGTTTGGCCTGGGGCTGGGATTTTATGCCACGCCCTCGACAGATACGGCTATTTCCAATGCCCCGTCAGACCGGGTTGGAACGGCATCGGGTATTTATAAAATGGCCAGTTCACTGGGCGGTGCGTTTGGTGTGGCAATTTCCGCATCTGTTTACGCGGCGCTGAAAGTGGCTGGTGCTTCGGTGGCCACAGCGGCAACGGCCGGTTTGCTGGTCAATGTCGGGTTCTGTGTTCTTTCTGCGCTGGCGATTATCCTGATGGTTCCGGCCAATGCGGGAAAAACGCCTAAATAAGCTATAACAACTTGTACTGTGTTCCCCCGGTTTTCCGTTACGAAACTGCTCTTTGAATGATATGCACGGAAAACGGGGGAACAAGTCTTATCTATTTTGGGGTAAGTCTTAAGCCTTGCCGAAAATGGTGAGACTGTTGGTTGTTTGTGTGAGTTTGTATGGCCGATAAAAAATCCAGTTCCGGATGGAACTGGACACAAACCAAGAGAGGCCATTTGATCTGAACTGGAAAGGCGTCGCTTAAAACATGACCCAGACCAGCGCGCCTACAGCGATGGCATTCAGAATGATGAAGGACAGCCAGCCGCGTTTGAGGTGTTTGCCGCCATGCTTCATGAATGACAGTGCGGTGATACCGCAGGAGAGCGGCAGCCAGGCCATGGCAACCAGCATGTCATGGGAAGAAACCTCACGATAACCTGTTGCATTGGCAAGCCATGCCAGCCAGAGCGGGCAGGTGACGTATGCGAAAAAGATGGTCAGTTGAACACCGCGAATCACGACCCAGGCCAAGGCGTTGCCAAAGCCGCCTTGTGTTTTGGCTGAAGGCTGGAATGCGTTGCTGTTCATGATGAACTCCTTGTTAATTGTTTTTACACCATGCAGTTATCTGGGTGCATGGAAGTCATGATACAGAGAATAAACGGAGTTCGAGGTATTTTTTTGACAGGTATTGCAAAGTAATACTTGATGGTGCATTTAATGATGCTGTAGCAGTGAATAAATACAACATCAAGTATTTGTGCGTGGCATGCTTAACCTACGTGCAGTGCAAACAGCCCTTTTTTATTGCACGACATAATTCTTTTCGCTGATGACTTTGCGCCATGCTTCCTGTGCTGCCTTGAGGTCAGCAGGGGATGCCGGCAGGTGGATGTAGCCGGGCCAGTCAAGCAGGTCGCCGCCTTCGTTGACTTCTTCATGGTAGACCAGCAAAGTGATGGTCTGATAACACAGAACACCTAAAGGCACGGCTTCATGGTTCAGGGTGGATTGTGTCGGTGTGGCATTGTCCATGCAACTGACAAGCTGGGGCAGCAGCGTTTCCAGATCGTATGCCTGTGTAATTTCATCAAGCCCCGACGGGTTGGTGTAAACATACATTTTTTCCTGGCTGTTCCACACATAATGGCCTGACAAAGCGGCCAACTGCGTCTGTAGGGGCGACATATTTACGCTGCTCTGACATGCTGCCAGACTCAGCAGCAACACGCCTCCTGCAAGGATGCCGAAAAACATGCTTTTGATGCGCATAGGGCCGAAACCTCCGGAAATGGTTGGGTCAAAATAACGGTTGCCTTGCAGTATACCTTTTGCCGGAATTGCCGCCGGTATTCTGGGAGATGACGGTTTCTTTGTTTTTCGCCGCCTATCTGGGCGCGGTGTAAATCTTTCTTCCTGGGCTTTACATGTTCTTTGAATTTATATATACTAAACTAGTAATTTACTAAATTAGTAATTGAGAATTGACATGAAAATACCAACAACACTCAAGCACAAGCCGGTTATCGTTGCGCAAAATTATGAGAATGTGGATGGCAGATATGCCTACCATTCCGACGCCAAAGGGCTGTCTTTAGGACTGGCGCAATGGAATGACCGCGGCAAGGTGGATATTTCGGCCAAAGTCTGGCGCTATACGGGTGAAAAGTGGTCGCGGCAGTCTGAAGAACTGCCTTTGCACCGTGTCATAGACCTGGCGATTCTGATTTGCCGGACCAGCGCGTACGTCAGAGAGGCTTATCGGCAGTCGAAACCTTACGATGAGGCCAACCCGGTCATTGACCGCATTGGCCTGCAGGGAGACGCCATGACCGTGGAAGCCTGTACCGATAATCCGATGCTGGCAGAGGATTTTCAGCTTTTTTCGCAGGCGTTAAGCAATGACGGGGAATTGCTGGGAGAGCGGTTTAAGGTGTTGGCCGATCTGCTCAGGGAAATGGGGTATTAGAACCAAATAAAAAAGGCCTCTGTAAGAGGCCTTTGGTATGCAGAAGTGCTTTAAGCTTTGTCTTCCGGTTTGGCGTATTTGGAATATTTGCGCAGCATTGTGACCATCTGCCCGTAAATTTTGGGGTTGCCAGCCAGTAGCTCACGTTGCTCCAGAAAGTTTTCGGCATCTCCGGTGAGGTTGCCCACCAGACCGCCGGCTTCGGTAATCAATAAGGAGCCGGCAGCAATATCCCATGGATTCAGGCCAATTTCAAAAAAACCGTCCGTATAACCGGCAGCCATGTAGGCCAGGTCAAGCGCAGCTGACCCCGGGCGGCGCAGGCCGGCGCAGGAGGTCATCAGGCCGGTAAACATTTTCAGGTAAGTTTGATAGTCATCGCCTGAGCGGAAGGGAAAGCCGGTGGAAATGAGCGCGTTGGAAATATGTTTGCGCTGCGAAACCCGCATGCGTTTTTCGTTCAGATAAGCACCCCGCCCGCGGGATGCATAAAACAGATCATTGCGGGTCGGGTCATAAATAACGGCCTGCTGGATGATGTTTTTATAAGCCAGTGCAATGGAGACACAATAAACGGGAAAGCCGTGAATGAAATTGGTGGTGCCATCCAGCGGATCGATGATCCAGACAAAATCGGATTGTTGCGCGCCATGTTCATGACCGGATTCTTCGGCCCAGATGCCATGTTCAGGGTAAGCGGTCAGCAGTGTGCTGATAATGGCTTCTTCGGCCGCCTGGTCAACTTCCGTGACAAAGTCGTTTGACTGTTTGACGGTGACTTTCACCGCATCCAGATCAAGCGATGCGCGGTTGATGATAGCGCCAGCGGCGCGGGCAGCCTTGACGGCCACATTAAGCATGGGATGCAGGGATGTTGACATGAAAAATTAAAGAGCCTAATAGTCAGTAATACGGAAACAGTAGAAACGGATTTTATCCTGCCTGCCTGGTTGGCGTTGGGGCCGCAATGTAATCCACGGTTTCTTTATATTGAAACGGGCTTGGTCAAAGTGTTTTTTGCCGCATTTCGCTGGATTGCCAAAGCCATGAGGCAGCGGCATTGCCTGGTTTGGGGCAATGCGTGTCAAGAGAACAAGTATCCGTTGTGGCGATGCTTTTGTCTGCGGTTCTATGTGCCATGGTGCCGGGATATAATCAGGGCTCCTGTCCGGGCGCATGCAATGATTTCTTTGAAATAAATAGCACACCGGTTTTACAAAACGGTATAAAACGGAAGGCCGGGCAGGCCGTTTGAAGTATTTCCAAGTAATGAATCAGCAAGTCAGTCAAGAGCGTTTTGTTTTAATTGAGCCCAGCCATGCCGGCAATGTGGGGGCTGTGGCGCGCGCCATGAAGGTAATGGGTTTTTCGGATCTGGTGCTGGTGCGTCCGCGCGATGCCAAAGTGTTGGGACGGCAGGAAACGATTGCACGTGCCAGCGGGGCTTTGGATATTTTAAAAAATGCACGTGTCGTCGAGCATGTTGCACAAGCGCTTGACGGCATGACGTATGTCTGCGCTACCGCGATGACCCCGCGCGATTTTGGCCCCCCGGTGCAGTCACCTCGGGCTGTATTGCCTGAACTGGCCCAGTCAGCGGATACGGTGGCGTTTCTGTTCGGGTGTGAGCGTTACGGCATGTCCAATGAAGATGTGTACCGCAGCCACATGGTGCTGAGCATTCCGACCAACCCGGATTATGGCTCGCTGAATCTGGCGGCTGCCGTGCAACTGGTCGCCTATGAATGGCGGCAGGCTCTGGGTGGTTTTGCTGTGCAGTCACGCACGGTTGATCCGCATATAGCATCGGCGCAAACAGTACAGGGCGTGTTGCAGCATTGGGAAGAGGCGTTGGTGTCGATTGGTTTTCTGGATCCGGCAGCACCTAAAAAGCTGATGCCGCGGTTGAACCAGATGCTCAACCGCACCGGGCTCAGAGAGGAAGAGGCGCATATTCTGCGCGGCATTGCCAGAGCCATACTACAGTCGCAGGTACACAATTGCAGCGACAATTAGCAACAGGCGGCAAGGATTAGCCATTACAACGAAAAGAGTCACTCATGTTTGCACGGCTTAGAGAAGATATCAATTGCATTTTGGAGCGTGATCCGGCTGCGCGCAGCCGATGGGAGGTGCTGACCTGCTATCCGGGGCTGCATGCAGTGATGATGCACCGCTGGGCCAACGCCTGCTGGCGGCATAATTTCAAGTGGCTGGGGCGCTTTATTTCACAGATGGCGCGCTGGCTGACCGGCATTGAAATTCACCCGGCGGCGCAACTGGGGCGGCGTGTTTTTATCGATCATGGCATGGGGGTTGTGATTGGTGAGACGGCTGAAGTCGGCGATGACTGCACGATTTATCAGGGTGTAACGCTGGGCGGCACCACATTGTTTCGCGGTACCAAGCGGCACCCGACGCTGGGCAAGGGGGTGATCGTGGGGGCCAATGCCATGGTGCTTGGCGGGTTCACGGTGGGAGATAGTGCCAAAATCGGTTCTGCTGCGGTGGTGGTGCGCGAGGTACCTTCCGGGGCCACGGCTGTGGGCAACCCGGCCAGAATCATTACCCAGGAAGACGAGAAAGCACCCAAGCAGCCGCAACAGACGGAAGAGTTTAAAGCCTATGCTGTCACGCAGGAAAAAGACCCGATCGCCGAGGCCACGGATGCTTTGGTTGGTGGGATGACAAGCCATGCGCAGCAGATTGAATTATTGTGGCAGGTGCTTGAGTGCATTGCGCGCGAGCATGATATTGAGATTCCGCAGCAGGCGCATCAGAACAAGTTTGATGCAGCACCGCTGGAAAAGCTGAAGTAATGTAAGTATCAAACGTCTTATGCTTTGCCGGTTGTGATGGCAAAGCATAAGCGGTCAATGGTGAGTTTTGAGTCAGTCCAATAGATGTGAACCGCCCGGTTCAGGCGGATGCGCTGTGTTTTTTGAGAATGGTCAGCATTTCATCTTTCAGGCGCAGCTTTTCTTTTTTCAGGGTCTCTACTCTCACGGAAGTATCAACTTCACGGCCAGCTTCCATATTGGAAATCTTGTGGTCGAGTTCGTTGTGTTTTTCAAACAATCTTTCGAAATAGCGGTCTGTGTTTTTAAGCTTGGATATCAGGTCACGGTACTCTGGAAACATAGCGGCTCCTTGTGCAGAATATTGAAGGAAGGTAAATGGATGCGGGAATAGTCTTGTAGAAGACCGCAGCCATCATAAATGACCTTGATTCAATTGTAGCCGACGAGCAGGCCGCATGGGGTATTCTCAATACCATGAGGTATGAATAAATCCGGCGCTGAATTGACAGATGAAAACGCTGTGTTTTATTCTTCGGTTCAGGCATACATGTCTGCCGCAACAATTTCTGATGGGGAGAGAGGCTCATGGAAGAATACACCAATGAACAGCAACTGCTCAACCGCATCAGAGCGGAGCTGTGTGATGGCAGTATCTCGGTGCTTGCCAGGCGGATCGGCAAAGACGTGTCTTATGTCAGCAGGCTGCTGTATCCGGTGGATAAAAAGGGACGTAAAGGCGTTGGGCTGGAAATCATGAAGGCCTGCAATAAAGCGTTTGACCTGCCACTGGGCTTTTGGGAGCAGTCTGCTGCGGAAGTGGTGTTTCAGGCGCATGCCGATGCTGCTGGCTCCATGGTTCAGATTCCTGCGATTGACAGTGTGCTGATCAGGCAGTTTCAGCCAGATTCAGTGCCGGGCATGACGCTGTTGCTGGAGGGGCAGCCGGGCGTGATCAAAAGCTGGCAGGTCAGCCAGTCGTGGCTGCAACAGAATGTAAGGGGTGCTCATCCTCAGAAGCTGTGCCTTTTGACGGGTTTTGGCATGGCCATGCACCCTTTATTCCATCCGGGAGACCCTTTACTGGTTGACCAGGGTGTCACAGCAGTTGAAAAGGAAGGGGTCTATTTTTTCCATGTTGACGGGCAGGGTTACATCCGGCTGTTGCAGCGTATTCCCAAGCCGGGCGGAGGATATTTTCTGCGGGCCAAGGCCAAAAACCCCGATTATGATGCTTTCGATCTGGATGAAAAAACCATGAGTTTCCAGATTCTGGGCCGGGTGTTGATGGTCTGGCGGGGTGAGGCGCTGTAGCCATGCGTTGTGAGGGGAAAATGAGGCGGTGTTTTGACCCGTGTGAGCTTTCAAGAGTTGCGCTCAGGGGTAATTTTTGGCGAAGAGATTTGAGTCTGCTATGATAGGTTTAGCCATGAAAAGCGTGTCAGGCGATTCATGTGAATGATAGTTTTACCTGTGGGGTTTGCACAGACATTCAAATGATAATTATTTTCATCTCGTGCTAGTTGAATCCTCCTGTTGTTCAGGCAGGACGGATTGCCTTTGTTTGTGATTATCGTCAAACTTGTCTGTTAGAGATATGCTCAAATAGGTCTGAGAATAAAGAGGACAGGGTAAAACAAAAATATCAACTTGCTTGCATATACGATGAATATGCTGGAGAAAGGCCATTATGCAGACTTATAACGCAGATGTTGCCATTGTGGGAGCCGGAGGTGGTGGGTTGCGTGCCGCCATAGAGATTGCCAGGACGCTCCCCGATCTGAAAGTTGCTCTCATTTCCAAAGTCTATCCGATGCGCAGTCACACCGTGGCAGCCGAGGGTGGTGCTGCGGCAGTGGTGCGTGACGATGACTCACTGGAATACCATTTTAATGACACTGTTTCCGGCGGCGACTGGCTGTGCGAACAGGATGTGGTTGATTATTTTGTGCAGAATTCAGCCACTGAAATGGTTCAGCTGGAGCACTGGGGTTGCCCCTGGAGCCGTCAGCCCGATGGGCATGTGAACGTGCGCCGCTTTGGCGGCATGAAAATTCCCCGCACCTGGTTTGCGGCCGATAAAAGCGGCTTCCATATTCTGCATACGCTGTTCCAGACCTCAATACAGTTTCCGAGCATCCACCGTTTTGACGAACATTTTGTCATGGACCTGATGGTGGAAGATGGCAAGGTAAACGGCGTGTTGTGCTTTGACATGAAAAACGGTGAGCCTCGGCTGATCAGTGCGCCTGCGGTGGTGCTGGCGACCGGTGGTGCCGGGCGCTGTTACCGTTTCAATACCAACGGTGGTATTGTCACAGGCGATGGCATGGCCATTGCCTACCGGCATGGCGTACCGTTGCGCGATATGGAGTTTGTCCAGTATCACCCGACAGGTTTGCTTGGTTCCGGTATTCTGATGACGGAAGGCTGCCGCGGTGAAGGCGGTATTCTGGTCAATAAGGATGGTTACCGCTACCTGCAGGACTACGGTATGGGCCCGGAAACACCGGTTGGCCAGCCTAAAAACAAATACATGGAACTAGGTCCGCGCGACAAGGTGTCGCAGGCTTTCTGGCATGAACAGAAAAAAGGCCGCGTCATTGAAACCCCGCTGGGGGATGCGGTTTATCTGGACATGCGGCACTTGGGTGAAAAACACCTGCATGAACGTCTGCCGCTGATTTGTGAGCTGGCTGAGCAGTTTGCCGGGGTGGACCCGGTGAAAGATCCAGTGCCGGTGCGCCCGGTGGTGCATTACACCATGGGCGGTATTGAAACCGATGGTGTGACGGCAACGCGCATGCCGGGGCTGTTTGCTGTAGGTGAATGTGCTTCCGTGGGTTTGCACGGTGCTAACCGTCTGGGTTCCAACTCACTGGCGGAAATTGTGGTGTTTGGTAAGGTGGCCGGTGAGCAGGCCGCCAAATACGCACAAGCGCACGCAGGAGTGGATGCACAGCAACTGCTGAGCCAGGCACAGAAACGGTTTGGCGAATTTACCAGCCTGCTGGATGGCAAGGGAACAGAAAACCCGGCTGCGATTCGCGATGAAATGGGCGACACGATGGAAGAAGGCGTGGGTATTTACCGCGACGCTCAAGGGATTCAGAAAACCATTGACAAGCTGGCAGAACTGAAAGAGCGCTATCGCCATGTGCGAGTCAACGACAAATCGCAGGTGTTCAATACCGACTGGCTCTCAACAATCGAGCTGGGTTATACACTGGATGTCGCGCAGACCATGGCCTATTCAGCGCTGAACCGCAAAGAGTCGCGCGGCTCGCACCAGCGTCTGGATGCGACAGAGCGTGATGACGTCAATTTCCTGCAACACACACTGGCTTTTTACCAGCAAGGCACTGTACCCAAGATTGATTACAGCCCGGTGAAGATTACCAAGTCGCAACCTGCCAAACGCGTTTATGGTGCAGAAGGTGAGGAAACGAAATGAGTGATGTCAAAAATACAACACACGATGCCGCATCTGAAAAGACGATCCAGATAGAGGTTTTGCGTTACCGTCCGGATGTCGACCCGGTTCCATGGACACAGGTGTTTGATGTGCCCTGGAAGAATGAAACCTCCATTCTGGAAGCGCTGCAATACATCAAGGATCACCTGGATTCCTCACTGACTTTCCGCTGGTCATGCCGCATGGCTGTATGCGGATCGTGCGGGGTGGTTGTCAATGGTGAGCCCAAACTGGCCTGCTCCACGTTCATTCGTGACTACCCGGAAGGCACAAAGAAACTGAGGGTTGATCCGCTGGATAATTTCGATATTGAAAAAGATCTGGTGGTCAATATTGATCCTTTCCTGCAAAAGCTGGAGTCGATCAAGCCTTACATCATCCGTAAAACGGGTGCGGAAATAGCAGTGGGCGAAGACGGCAAACCGCAGGAGTACATGCAGACGCCGGCACAACTGGCCAAGTTCAAAGAGCTGACTATGTGCATCAACTGCATGTTGTGCTACTCGGCCTGTCCGCAGGTGGCGATGAATGTGGAATTTTTAGGCCCGGCCACGATTGCGCTGGCGACACGCTATAACTACGATTCGCGCGATGAGGGCGAGGCAGAGCGTAAGCCGGTGCTGTATCAGGAAAATGGCGTGTGGCCCTGTACATTCGTTGGATACTGCTCCGAAGTGTGTCCCAAGCATGTGGATCCGGGTGGCAGTATTCAGCAGAATAAGTCGCGCGGCCTGATGTACTGGGCAGGCAATCTGTTGTCTGGCGGCAGTAAAGCCGCAGAGAAGAAGGAGGGATAAGCCATGAGTCGAAAACCTTTTAAACGGGAAATGCCCAATGACTGGTTTACCAAAAACTCCTACTACCGCCGTTACATGGTGCGTGAGTTCAGTTGTGTGCTGATCGGGCTGTATGTCATCAACCTGATGGCAGGCATTGTGGCGCTGGCCTCATCTCCCATACATTGGGGGCTCTGGGTGGCTTCACAATACAACCCGGTGATGATTCTGGTGGCTATTGCATCTCTGGTTGCCGGTATCTGGCATACAGTGACCTGGTTCCAGACCATGCCCAAGGTGATCAAGATTTTGCAGGGTGACCATTTCATGCCGGCAAAAACCATCATTACCGGGTGTTACATTCTGCTGGCAGCGGTGTCATTGGCATTGTTGCTGCTGGTTGCTATTTTTGCCTGATGGATGACAAGAGGAGATAAATCAAATGGCCTCAATGAACGAACACTCACAACCTGTCGCGGCATCCACAGGTCAAAAACGCACCTATAAGCCAATTTTCTGGAGCCTGTTTGCTGCTGGGGGGATGATTGCTGCGCTTGTCATTCCCGTGCTGGTGGTTATTTTCAGCATCTGGTTGCCACTGCATCCGGAAAAAGCGATGGGGTTCTACCAATCGTTTGGCTGGGTTGCCCAGAACAAGTTCTTTTTACTGATTACGGCTGGCGTGCTGTTTTTGATGCTGTGGCATTGCGCACACCGTTTTTATTACTGCCTGCATGATATCAAAGTGTCTTT
Organism: Saezia sanguinis; assembly: GCF_963921665.1. Classification (NCBI taxonomy): domain Bacteria; kingdom Pseudomonadati; phylum Pseudomonadota; class Betaproteobacteria; order Burkholderiales; family Saeziaceae; genus Saezia; species Saezia sanguinis. Next base: position 58,318 of record NZ_CAWUGC010000016.1, on the reverse strand, counting down.
GGGTTTCAGAGGCAAATGCGTGTTGTACGGGGTTCCCGTGCTGGCATTTTTGCTGACGATGATTCTGGGCTGGTAACTGCCTGTGGCATGAGTATAAAAACCGACATTGCATTCATAATGTCGGTTTTTTCATTGGAGGAAGCGCAGACGAGTTAATGATGGTGTTCGTGCGGGTCTTCCCAGAAGACAACTTTTTTGCGCAGGCAGGAAATCAGCGCATAAGCCAAAATGCCCATAACACCCAGCGCAATCAGTACCCCAAACATATCAGCAATTTTTGCCTGGGCTTCATACTGAAGAATTCTTAAACCCAGGCCTGCACTGGCCCCGACAAATTCGGCCACCAGCGCACCGGTCAAGGACATGATAATGCCCAGTCGCAATCCGGTGAAAAAGTGCGGCATGGCATTGGGGATGGAGAGTTTGAGCAGAATCTGCATACGGGAAGCACCAAATGCGCGCAGCATTTGCAGTTGCTCGGCATTGGTAGACTGTAACCCGGCAATCACATTAATCATGATAGGGAAGCATGAGATAGTGACTGCCAGCGCGATTTTGGGCGCCATGCCGTAACCAAACCAGTACAGGTAAATAGGCGCCAGCGCAATGCTGGGAATGGTTTGAAACGCAACAATATAGGGCAGCAGGCTTAACTCGAGCGTATAAAACTGCGAAATGAGCACACCCAGTGTCACAGCGATCACAATGCTCAGCAGAAAGCCCCAGAATGTTTCCTGCAGTGTGACCCACACATCCCGCCAAAACGATGGGGTTTGCAGCATTGCCAGCAGCTTTTCCCCAATATCACTGGGGGCCGGCAGCGTATAAGCCGGGGTGTCGGTGACGCGTACAAAAATCTGCCAGGCGGCTGTCACCAGGATAAATACCAGAACAACCAAAACGGCCTGTGTTATTCTGTTTTTACGTGGGATCATGTGAAATCTGTTTCCGTCTGGCTCAATATCAATTTACAGCTTTAAAGCCGCCAATAAACTCATGATGAAAGCTGTCAGCAGCCTCTGGGTTGATTGTAATCAAAATATTGCCGGATATAGGCTAATACCTGGCCTGCATAGTTATTGTTCATATCTGAGAGCTGGCGCGGGCGCGGCAGGTCATCAATCGAGACAATTTCTGCAATACGCCCGGGCCGCGGACTCAGGATGACAATGCGGTCGGCCAGAAAAACAGCCTCTGAAATGGAGTGCGTAACAAAAATAATGGTTTTTTTGCTTTGCATCCAGATGCGCTGCAGCTCCACGTTTAAAAACTCGCGGGTCATGGCATCCAGTGCGCCAAATGGTTCGTCCATCAGCAATACATCTGGGTCGCAGACCAAAGCGCGGCAGATGCCGGCACGCTGCTTCATGCCGCCGGAAAGCTCTTTGGGGTATTTATGCTCGAAGCCTTTCAGTCCGGCGATTTCGATCAGCTCCAAAGCCCGTTGCTGATAGGCTGTTGTGTCAGATACACGCAGCAGCTCCACTGGCAACATGACATTTTCCAGCGTGGTGCGCCAGGGTAACAAAGTGGGTTCCTGAAAGACAACCCCAACGGCCGGAGACGGTTGAGTGACGGGCTGACCATGAATCAGCACCTGCCCTTCGGTAATGGGAACCAGCGCCGCCAGAATTTTCAGTAAAGTGGTTTTGCCGCAACCGGATGGCCCGATCAGTGCGACAAATTCCCCCTGGTGAATGGTCAGGCTGACATCCTCCAACGCCACAGTGGTACCGGTCTTTTTAGACTGGTACGCTTTTGTCAGGTGACTGATCTGGATAAAAGGGCTGATGGGCTGGTGTGCCGCAATGTCCATGAATAAACCTCAATGTCTACCACTTGTAATTGTAGTGGCTTCTTGGGATTCAATTCATCAGCAAAGAAGATACCGTTGTTGTCCTTGGTTTTAGAATGTGAACATGCAATGGTTATCGAGGGAATAAGATGTACTGGAAAAGATATAAGAGTATGCAGACCAAAAGTCTTATTGGTATGGGATTACAAGCTGTTTACAACGATCAGTACTGGGATATTGTGGCAGAGTTAAATACGCGCGCAACAACGGAAATGGTTGAAGCAGCGCAGAACATGTTTGAATCAGCTAATTGGCATAAACGCGTCATGGCCGTTCATATTCTGGGTGAGATGACTCTACGCAACCCGTCTAAGAACTGTTATCAAAGTTATGCGGTCGAACAAACACATGAAATACTATGCCGGGCATTGCGTGACCAGTGTTTGCAAGTTGTCATTGCTGCACTTCGTGGATTAGGGTATCGACCTGCTCCAGAAGCTGTAACAGCCATCATGCAATATGCTGATCATCCTGATGCCCAAGTACGCAAGGCGGTTGCAGTTTCATTGGGGAGTTATGCGCAAAATCAGTGCCTTGATGTTTTGCTGCGTTTGGCTGCAGATGCCGATGATGACGTAAGAGACTGGGCTACCTTCTCACTTAACCTGGTTTACCAGAATGGTATCGATACACCGGCCGTCCGGGAGCGGTTATGGGTGAATATGTATGATACATATGGTGAAGTGAGAGGGGAAGCCATTCTTGGACTGGCGATGCGCAAAGACCCTGGGGTGACAGATTTTCTGCTCAATAAAACGGATGTCAGTTATTACGGGTTTTGTGAACTGGAAGCGGCAGAAACTTTGGCTGATCCACGTCTTTATCCGGTTTTGGAAAAATTTTGGAATCAATGCAGCACGGATAATGATACCGATATAGCCTGGCTTTCTGCTTTACGGGACGCAATGCAGGCCTGTCAGCCTAAGGAATGACAGGCCATACGCAGTGTTTGATATGAGGTTATTCAGGTATTGCGTGCTGTTGGAAATTATTTCTTCTCGACGATGCTGTGAATATCCAGCGGATAAATCTGCGGCATCAGTGAGCCATCCCATACCTGTGCAGGCGTTAGTTGGGTTTCGATCTGCCCGGTCTGGTAGGCAAATTTGAGCAGGGCATCCCAGCGCTCGTTGCTGATATTGAGCCATTGTCCCCAGGTTGCAGGGTCTGCGTTGTCTTTGGGAATGGAGTCGCCCAGCGCAATGCGCATGGCTTCCAGTGTGTTCCGTGCATCCTGGCTGCGGGGGTCGCTGCTGCCGGCCAACTGGGGATATTCGGCAAAGCTGAGTGCCAACGCGCTTTCCGGGTAGAGTTGTGTATAAATAATGCCTTTATAGGCAGCCCGTACGAACCTCACCAGGTCTTGCGGGCGTTCCTGCAGCATTTTGGTGCTGGTAACCATGGTGACGCTGAACAGCTTTTCCATTTCCGCCGGGCGTGGCAGCAGTGTCAGGGTAACGCCGTTTTGGCGCATGACGGTAAAGGAGTCGGAATAACTGTCTACTGCATCAACCTCATTGTTGCGCAACGCGGCAGCGGCTCTGGCGCCTGCGCCAACGGCAACGATGGTCACGTCATCCTCACTTAAACCGGCCAGATGCAAATTGGCTTTCAGGTCGGCATAAGAGGCTGATGCCAGGCTGATGACGCCAATGCGCCGGCCTTTGAGGTCGGCAATGGTTTTAATGGCAGATCCTTCGGGCACACCGATAAAATAAGGCCATTGCACGGTAATGCCGGCAAATGCCTTGACCGGAATGCCGCGTTCCACTGCAGAGGCAATGGTGGTGGATGATGCGTAGGCAATATCCGCGCTGCCGTTGGCTACTGCCTGTAAGGCAGCGGTGGAGCCGCTGGTGGTGATAATGGCAACAGAGATGCCTTCCTCTTTGAAATAACCAAGTTGTTTAGGAACAGCAATGGTGAAGGTTTCTTCTGCTGGCGTGATGGTATTGCGTGCCAGTGCAATTGTCAGGTTGTTCTCTGCATGTGCCGCTGTCGCCAGAAAAATTCCCAGGCAGGCGGCAATTTTTTGGAAAACGGAGAGACGCAATATTTTCATGAAAATTCCTTATGATGGGACATACCAACAGCGTGGCGCAGATGTAAAGTATAAAGGGGAATGGTTTTGTTGATGATGGCGTCAGGTTGCGTTGCAGTGATTTCTTCGGGCTGTTTTTGTTTGAAATCGCAAAAGCGCAGAAAGTGCTACAGGCGAAACGGATTCATCACGGGTAAGAATATGCCTGATTCTGAAAGATAGGATTGAAAGGCTAAAAATTGCCATTCTGCCATCCGGCTTTTGATGCCTTTAAAATAGCTTGCAGTGATACCATTCCACTCTGTCGCGGATAACCGGTCAACAGGTTGCCGGCGGTGGTATCTCCCAAGGGCGCGTGTTTGTATTGTGATGAAAGTTTAAAAATGAAATTTCCAATCCGTATCCGGCAAGAAGAAAATGAATTGATTCTGGATGCAGTGCCAGCGTTTGCGATTGTATTGAATTACCGGGTGCTGGATACGGTGCGGGGGCAGTCGGTGGAAGAGGTTGAGCAGAAAACGAAAAAGCTGCTTTCCGATACGTTGCACCGGTTTATTCTGGCTGATGAATATGTGGGCCTGCCCCGCATGTTGAGCATTTATCAGAAAAGCGAGCTGCAGGTCGCCGAGCACAACAAAATCTGGACGACTGTGGATATTGAGGTGGATGACCTGGCGCTGCCGGTTGAGCAGGCCAGTGTCACATTGCCCGCTGATCTGGTCAAAAAATTACAGGCCATGGCCAGCACCATTGACAGCTCTGTGGACATGATGCTGACCGTGCTGCTGGCGCATACACGCGCTGAGTATAAAAAAGACTGAAACCCGCTCCTGCCAGCCGTGGTTAATTGCTGGCGGATATGTTTCAGGTTTATTTGGATAATGCCCGCAGTGCCTGCTTGATGCCTTCGGCAACGCCAATGTCGGCCGGCAGTTGCTTAAACGCTGCACGGGCCTCTTTGTCGTTATAGCCCAGAGCCAGCAGCGCCTGCACAATGTCAGACTGGGTTTCGCTTTGAACTGTGCTGTCGGCCACACCCAGATCTTCACCGAATTTGCCTTTAAGCTCCAGCAACAGGCGCTCGGCGGTTTTTTTGCCGATGCCGGGGACTTTGACAAGCCGGCCGACTTCCTGTGTGGAAACGGCATGGGCCAGGTCGCTCACAGAAAGACCGGAGAGGATGGAGAGTGCTGTGCGCGGGCCGACGCCAGATATCTTGACCAGTTGCCTAAAGGCGTCGCGTTCTGTCGCCGTGCCAAAGCCAAACAGGATCTGGGCATCTTCACGAACGATGAAATGCGTCAGCAGCGTCACTTTGCCGCCTGCGGCCGGCAGGTTGTAGAAAGTGCTCATCGGCACGTCCACCAGGTAGCCGACACCGCCCACATCGACCAGAATCTGCGGCGGATTTTTTTCCGCCAAAATACCACTTAAACGTCCAATCATGATGTCAATATAATGTTTCAATGGGTGCATGTTAGCAGGATGGATCGATTCCATGTGACAATCCTGGTGAATGCCGATATGAACAGATGTCCATACAGAAACCGGAGTCAGCGTGATCATTAAACACCAATTTCATGGCGCCAGTAATACACAACTGGCCAATTTATGCGGCCCGCTGGATGCACACCTGCAACTGATTGCTTCTACGCTGAATGTCAAAATCAGCCGCCGCCAGGATGTGTTCCGGGTGGAAGGGGCAAAAGTAGCCGCGGCACGTGCGGTGGAAGTGCTGCAGGCACTGTATGAAGTTGCCCGCCACACCATTGCGCAGGAAGTGGTGCAACTGACACTGGCAGGAGACGGGCATGCTGAAAAATCAGCTAAAAAAGCAAGGGCTGCAAAACCGTCAGATCCAGACCGTCAGGGTGCTGAAGCCATGCTGCCGGATGATGAAATGGGTGTGGCACTGCATACACGCCGTTCCGACCTGCGCGCGCGCACGACCAATCAGGCGCACTATCTGTATAACATTCTGCACTATGACCTGACGTTTGGCATTGGCCCTGCCGGTACCGGGAAAACGTTTCTGGCGGTGGCCTGTGCGGTGGATGCTTTGGAGCGCTCGCAGGTGCAGCGCGTGATTCTGACGCGGCCGGCCGTGGAGGCTGGCGAGCGGCTGGGTTTTTTGCCGGGTGACCTGACGCAGAAGGTGGATCCGTATTTGCGGCCTTTGTATGATGCGCTGTATGACCTGATGGGGTTTGACCGCGTGGGTAAGGCGTTTGAGCGTGGCGCCATTGAAATTGCGCCGCTGGCGTTCATGCGTGGGCGCACGCTGAACCATGCCTTCATTATTCTGGATGAGGCACAAAATACCACCGTGGAACAGATGAAAATGTTTCTGACCCGCATCGGGTTTGGCAGTCGCGCCGTGGTCACGGGGGATATCAGCCAGATTGATTTACCCAAAGGCGTTACCAGCGGACTGGTGGACGCGGTGAAGGTGTTGCATGACGTCAATGGTATTGCTTCAACGCGCTTTACCAGTGTGGACGTGGTGCGCCATCCGCTGGTGGCGCGCATTGTGGAGGCTTACGATGCCGACCGTGAGAAAAAAGACCGGGCGTACGGGAAAAAACATGAGTAGAAAGTCTTCTGGAGCCAAACATAGCCAGGCGGTGGTCAGGAAAGCGGATCCCCGGTCTGTTCTGCCGCAGGTGTTTTTGTCCTTGCAGTTTGCTGATGCGACACACCGGGCATTGTTGCCCCGGCACAAAGTGATGCGCTGGCTGCGCCATGCGCTGGATGCCAGCCGGGTAGCGCAGGGCGAGTTCAGTGTGCGTATTGTGGGCGAGCCGGAAGGGCGGGAGCTGAACCATACCTACAGGCAGAAGGATTATGCGACCAATGTGCTGACGTTTGATTATGTTCATGCACCTGTGGTACAGGCAGATCTGGTGATTTGTGCCCCGGTGGTGGCGCGCGAGGCACGTGAGCAGGGCAAAGACATACAGGCGCATTATGCGCACCTGCTGGTACATGGCGCTTTGCATGCACAGGGCTGGGACCATGAGCAGCCGGATGAAGCGCAGCAGATGGAGCAACGGGAGGTAGCCATACTGGCGCGCCTGGGGTTTGCCAACCCCTATGAATGAGCCGACTGCTTGGCATTTTCATGCACGGTTTGGCATTTTCCGGTATGCTAAAGGCTTCATTAACTTCCTCGCGTAAGCGATGTCTGACCCACAACCTAGCAGGCCGCGAGGCCAAAATGATCGAAATCCCCGTGCAGAGAATGAATCCTCAGAGAATAAGCGCGGGCTGTTCGGGCGTATCGCCGATTTTATTTCCCATGCACCAGAAAACCGTGAGGAGCTGCGTGAAGTCATTGTTGAAGCCAACAAGGATGGCATCATTGATGATGAAACGCTGGTGATGATTGACGGTGCCGTCAGGCTGGCCGATATGACCGCCGCTGATGTCATGGTGCCGTCTTCCCGGATGGAGATGCTGGATATCAATACGCCGGTGGATGTATTGATCAACGCCATTATCGAAAGCGGGCACTCCCGTTTTCCGGTATTTGACTGCAACAGTGAGGATGATGACGAAAACCGTCAGAATATCATTGGCGTGCTGCTGGCCAAAGATCTGCTCAAACTCAGCCGGGCCCCGGAAATCAACCTGCGCATGTTGTTGCGCTCGCCCTTTTTCGTGCCGGAGAGCCGTTCTCTGAACCAGATGCTGTCGGATTTTCGGACCCATCATCAGCACATGGCGATGGTAGTGGACGAGTTTGGCCGTGTCTCAGGGGTGCTGACCATTGAGGACGTGCTGGAAGAAATTGTTGGCGAGATCGAAGATGAGTTTTATGTGCCTGATGATGAGGGCGACATTTATACGCTCACGGATGGCAGTTTCCGGGTGGCCGGAGATACGTCGTTAGAGCGTATCAATGAAGCGTTCAATCAGCACTTTGCTTCTGATGATGTGGAAACCATCGGCGGCTATATCTCGCATGAACTCAGCCATGTGCCACGCCGGGGTGAAACCTGCGTGTTTGGTGGCCTGCAGTTCACCGTATTGCATACGCGCTCTGGTGTGGTGCGCTGGTTCCGGGTATCTCCGATTGATCCGGCGTCATCGGCGGAAGCGATTGAGTCGGTTTAATTGCAGCACCATGAGGGGGAGTGTGTGAACAGACCCGGCCCCCAGTGGCATTACCGCTATTTGCGTCTTTCCCGCTTTCCGGTGCTGCAGGCACTGTTTGCCGGGGTTCTGCATGCCTGGGCGCTGTCGCACCAGGGCAGTGTGAACAGCTGGCTGCAGGTGCTGGCACTGGTCTGGCTGGCCGGGCTGATTGCCCAGTCACCGCGTGTAGTGAAAGCCGCGCTGATCGGCTGGTTGTTTGCATTGGCATGGCTGGTTGGCAGCGTCTGGTGGCTGTATATCAGTATGCATCGGTATGGTGGTATGCCATCGGTGCTGGCGGCTTTGGCGGTGGTGTTGTTGTGTGCCGGCCTGGCGTTGATTTATGCACTGGCCATGGCGCTGGTGCGTAAAGTGTCCCGTCCAGCAACGGTATCGATTGTAGGATTTTCTGCCGCCTGGTTACTTGCAGAGCTGATGCGCGGCTGGATTTTTACCGGCTTTCCCTGGGCGTCATCGGGTTACGCACAGGTTGACAATACGGTATTGAATGCGTATGCCCCATGGTTGGGGGTGTATGGCATTGGTGCTGTTGCGGCGCTGCTGGCAGCAAGTGTGGCAACCATCTTTTTGACACCAAAGGACACATGGCGCCAGTTGATGGCTGCGTGGGTAGCCATTGTGGTGGTGTTGGGGCTGCACTGGTCGTTACGGCATGACTTTACCGAGCCTGCCGGCACCATCAAAGTGGCACTGTTACAGGGCAATGTGCCGCAGAACCTGAAGTTTGAGCAGGAGACGATGCTCAATGCGCTGCACTGGTATCTCAATGAACTGCTGCAGGCGCAGGAACAGGGTGTTGATCTGGTGGTGGCGCCTGAAACAGCGATTCCGACGTTTCCCTCATATTTGCCGCGTGGCCTGTGGGAGGGACTGAGAGCGGAGTTTGCCGCAGGGGATACGGCCGCATTGATCGGGATTCCGCTGCGGACCGATGCAACAGGCGTGACCAATTCGATGATCGGGCTGGCACCGGGGCAGGCGTTATACCAGTACGATAAACATCATCTGGTGCCGTTTGGAGAGTTTATTCCCTGGGGTTTTCGCTGGTTCGTCGATATGATGGATATTCCTTTAGGGGATATGGACCGCGGCGCCGTGGATGCCACATCCTTGTGGTGGCGTGGCCAGCGCATTGCGCCCAATATCTGTTACGAAGATTTGTTTGGTGAAGAGCTGGCCCGGCGGTTTGCGGTGCCGGGGCAGGAGCCGACGATCATGGCCAATGCCAGCAACATTGCCTGGTTTGGTGATACAGTGGCGTTGCCCCAGCACTTGCAGATTGCACGCATGCGCTCGCTGGAGTTTCAACGCCCGATGATCCGCGCAACCAATACAGGTGTGACGGCCATTATTGACGATCAAGGGCGGGTGCAGGGCATGCTGGCACCTTTCACGCAAGGTGTGCTGGCGGGGGATGTGCAGGGACGGCAGGGGCTGACATTTTATGTGTCTTGGGTCAGTGCCTGGGGGTTGTTGCCGTTATGGCTGTATGGGCTGGTGACGATCTCCTTTTTGTTGCTGCGCACGCGCACTCGCGTATCGAATTAAAATACTATTTTTCAATTAAAGATAAGAATGACCATGCTGACCTTTCAGCAATTGATATTGCGCCTACAAACTTATTGGGATGCACAAGGATGCGCCTTGCTTCAACCGTATGATATGGAGGTGGGGGCCGGCACCAGCCATACAGCAACTTTTCTGCGCTCGATCGGCCCGGAGCCATGGAAGGCCGCTTATGTGCAACCAAGCCGCCGCCCTAAAGATGGGCGTTATGGCGAAAACCCGAACCGGTTGCAGCACTATTACCAGTTTCAGGTGGTGTTAAAGCCAGCACCGGCAAACATTCTGGATTTATATCTGGGCTCGTTGCAGGCCGTGGGGTTTGATCTGAAGCGCAATGATATTCGTTTTGTGGAGGATGACTGGGAAAATCCGACACTGGGCGCCTGGGGCCTGGGCTGGGAAGTGTGGCTCAATGGCATGGAGGTGACGCAGTTCACCTATTTTCAGCAGGTGGGCGGCATTGACTGCAAACCGATCACCGGTGAAATTACGTATGGACTGGAGCGCCTGGCCATGTATCTGCAAGGCGTGGACAATGTGTATGACCTGGTCTGGACACAGCAGGCCGACGGCACGCGTTTGACATATGGCGATGTGTATCATCAGAATGAAGTGGAGCAGTCGACTTATAATTTTGAACACAGTGATGCGGCATTTTTATTTGAAGCATTTTCCGCCCATGAAAAAAGTGCTCAACACCTGATGAGTGAACAACTGGCATTGCCTGCGTATGAGCAGGTACTGAAAGCAGCACACACATTTAATCTGCTGGATGCGCGCGGGGCCATTTCGGTCACAGAGCGCGCGGCTTACATTGGCCGTATCCGCAATCTGGCGCGCAGCGTGGCGCAAAGTTATCTCGATAGCCGCGAGCGCCTGGGCTTTCCGATGGCAAGCCGGGCTGTTGCGCAAGAGGTGATGGCAAGTCTGCAAAAGAAAACCGCATGAGTGTCAAAGGCTGCAGAATGAAAAAACAGAATTTACTGGTCGAATTATTTGTTGAAGAGCTGCCCCCCAAGGCGCTGCGGACGTTAGGCGAGGCATTTGCCAATGTACTGTCGCAGGAGCTGAAAGCGCAAGGGCTGGCCGGAGATGATGCGGAGGTCACACCTTTTGCTTCACCGCGCCGCTTGGCGGCGCATATCACGCAGGTGGTGTCACAGGCACCGGATCAAAGGGTTTCACGTAAACTGATGCCGGTATCGGTGGGGCTGGATGCACAGGGGCAGGCAACGCCCGCGTTGCTCAAAAAACTTGCCAGCCTGGGGGCCGATGCTTCTGCTGTTGCTGAGCTTAAACGCGAACAGGATGGTAAAAATGAGGTGCTGTTTTATGACAGCACGGTTACCGGTGCAACGTTGCAGGCAGGTTTGCAGCGTGCGTTGGATACGGCAGTAGCCAAGTTACCCATTCCCAAAGTGATGAGTTACCAGTTGGCAGACGGCTGGAGCACGGTGCATTTTGTGCGCCCGGTTCATGCGATGATTGCCTTGCATGGCACAGATATTATTCCAGTGCAGGCGTTTGGCCTGACCGCAGGACGCACAACGCATGGGCACCGTTTTGAGGCGCAGGCAGATCCGATCGAGGTTCAGAATGCTGACAGTTATGCCGAGCAGCTTAAAAATGAAGGCGCTGTGCTTGCCTGCTTTACCGAACGGCGGCTGTGGATTCAGACGCAGTTGGAGCAGGCTGCGCAGGCCGTTGGCGGAGGGGTGAAGCCGATTGCCGATACCGCGTTGCTTGATGAGGTGACGGCTTTGGTCGAGCGCCCGAATGTGCTGGTGTGTGCGTTTGAACCGGCATTTCTGGAAGTGCCGCAAGAATGCCTGATTTTAACAATGAAGGCAAATCAGAAATATTTTCCGCTGCTCGATGCGGATGATAAATTGACGAACCAGTTTTTGGTGGTCAGCAATATCCGCCCGGATGATGCCAGTGCTGTGATTGGCGGCAATGAGCGGGTGGTGCGCCCGCGTCTGGCGGATGCCAAATTCTTTTACGATCAGGATCGTAAAAAGCCATTGGAAGCACGCGAAAAGAATTACGCCAGCGTGGTGTACCACAATAAACTTGGCTCATTGGCAGACCGCGTGAGCCGTATCCGTCAGATTGCACAGGCCATTGCCGGTAAGCTGGGGGATGATGCGCTGCGTATGCAGGCCGATCTGGCTGCACGCTTGGCAAAGGCCGATCTGTTAACGGATATGGTCGGTGAGTTTCCCGAATTGCAGGGGATTATGGGGCGTTATTACGCTTTGAACGATGGGTTGCCGGTGGAGGTGGCGCAGGCCATTGAAGACCATTACAAGCCTCGCTTTGCCGGAGACGAATTGCCGCGTAACCCGGTCGGGGTGATTGTGGCTTTGGCCGACAAGCTGGAAACGCTGGTAGGTATGTTTGGCATCGGCAATGTGCCTACCGGCGATAAAGATCCTTTTGCGCTTCGCCGTCATGCGCTGGGGGTGATCCGCATGCTGGCTGATAAGCAACTGCCGCTGCAACTGGACTGGCTGCTGGAAATGGCTGCAACAGCGTTTATGGGCGCGGCAGGTGTGGATGCACAGTTTAAAGACCCGTCTCAAGCGGTGGCGGATTTTATCTATGAACGGTTTTCCGGTGCGTTGCGTGACCAGGGGTACCGGGCGCAGGAGATTGATGCTGTTTTGGTCTTGCGGCCGCAGCGTCTGGATGATGTTTTAAACCGCCTCGAAGCGGTGCGTGCTTTTGCCGCTTTGCCACAAGCGCCTGCTTTGGCTGCAGCCAACAAGCGTGTGGGGAATATTCTGAAAAAGACAGCCGAGCCGGTTGCAGCGCAGGTGGATGCAGCTTTGCTCAGTGAGCCGGCGGAAGTTGCTCTGGAGAGTGCTTTGCGAAATGCTCAGCAAGCTTCAGACCTGGCCTATACGCAAGGGGATTACACGACTTCTCTTAAAGAGCTGGCTGTATTGAAAGTACCGGTGGATGCTTTTTTTGATCAGGTCATGGTGAATGCAGAAGACCAGGCGTTGCGTCGCAACCGTTTGGGTCTGCTGGCTTTGATGCACCAGGTGATGAACCGTGTTGCAGATTTGTCGCAACTGGCCTGACGAGCGGTAGAGGGTAAATGATGCCGATATCATCTACATCACCCAAGCTGGTGATTCTGGATCGTGATGGAACCATCAACGAGGACAGCGATCACTTTGTGAAATCTCCCGATGAGTGGATTCCTCTGCCGGGAGCATTGCAGGCGATTGCCCGGCTGAGCCAGATGGGCTGGCAGGTGGTGGTGGCGACCAATCAATCCGGGCTGGGCCGGGGACTGTTTGATATTGTGGCATTGAATGCCATGCATGAAAAAATGAAACAGTTGCTGGCGGTCGAGGGTGGGCGTATTGAGGCGGTGTTTTTTTGCCCTCATGTGGCCTCAGACATGTGCCACTGTCGCAAGCCGCTTCCGGGGTTGTTTGAACAGATTGGCGAGCGTTTCCGGGCGGATTTGCGTGATGTGCCTGCCGTAGGCGATTCGCTGCGAGATTTGCAGGCAGCGGCAGCAGCAGGTGCGCAGCCGCATCTGGTACGCACGGGGAAAGGGCAGCAGACAGCGCTGCGCGATGATTTGCCTTCCGGAACGGTCATTCATGAGGACCTGTCACACTTTGTAGACTACTGGCTTCAACAGCAGGCTCAGTTGAATGACGGGACAGATCTGCCCGAAGAAAAGCTGGGGCAGGATGCTTTGGCTGCCAGTCGGGACCAGAGGGGCGTGTGATATGGCTTTGATTGCTTCAGTATTACACATGATCCTGATGGCATTGACCATTATTCCCGTCAGCATTGTGATGGCGGTCGGCCGGTTTTTTTTGCCGGAAAAAGTGATTTACCATATTGGTGCAAGGTGGTGCCAGTTCAGTATTTATACATTACGCTGGTTGTGCAGGGTCAAGTGGCGCGTGACAGGGCTGGAAAACCTTCCCGCAGATCCGAATGCGCGCATTGTGCTGTTATGCAAACACCAGTCGGCATGGGAAACGCTGGCAATGAATTGGGTGCTGCAGCATGATATTGTGTTTGTGTTTAAAAAAGAGCTGCTTCAAATTCCTTTTTTCGGCTGGGCGATAGGCAGCGTGGATATGATTTACATTGACCGCCAGGCACGTACCCAGGCGATGCAGAAAGTGGTCAGTGAGGGCAGGCGCCTGATTGACAAGGGGCGCTGGGTCATCATGTTTCCCGAAGGTACCAGAATACCGCGTGGACAGACTGGCAGTTATAAGTCTGGAGGCGCCAGGGTGGCGGTAGCGACACAGGCCGATATCATTCCGATTGCGGTGACATCTGCCAAGTGCTGGCCCAAAGGGGCGTTTGTCAAAAAACCTGGCACCATTGATGTGGTGATCGGCCCGGCTATTCCAAGCGCTGGACGGGACCACCATGAATTGACGCATGAAGTGCAGACATGGATTGAAAATCAGATGCGGCATATTGACCCGCAGGCTTACACGGCAGAACAGGTTGCGCAGCAGCCGGTTGCCCAGTCGGAAACGGAGTGAAGTTACCTGTGCACGACGAAAATTTGTTTCAGCTATCGTTATTTGATCAGGATGAGCATGGCGCTCCTCCACAGGAGTCTCACCAACTCCAGAGTTTAGCCAAGCAGGCCATGCCTTTTGTCAAAGAGCTAAGTTCTGTCGGAGGGATGCCTATTTATCTGAACCCGAGGGCCAACCGCCATATTTATCTGGACCAGTGCTGTATTGCCTATGAGCTGCAATACAAACGCCGGCGGAATATGGCATTGCATGTCAGCGCCGAGGGCGTGAGTGTCAGTGTGCCGCGGTGGGTCGGGCAACAGGAAATTGAGCAGTTTTTGAAAGAAAAATCCCGCTGGCTGTTGCGCAAGCTGAAAGAACAGCAGGACCGGCACCATCGCGAAGATGCTTTGCGGATCCGATGGGAAGACGGTGGAGAGCTGACATACCTCGGTCAAAAAATAGTATTGCGGTTACAGCCGGAAAGTCAGGATATATGCCTGAAAGACGAGGGGCTGGGCCGTGTATTGTGTGTGGGTGGCGGGGATTATCATTCTGACCCGGCCAAGTTACGAGAGACCGTGCAGCAATGGATGAAGCAGCAAGCCATGCAACTGTTTGAAAAACGCTGCGCCTATTATGCAGACATCATGAAAGTGTGTCCGCAGCAGATTCGTTTAACGTCTGCAGCAACGCGCTGGGGCAGTGCCACAACGCAAGGTGTGATCCGGCTGCACTGGCGGTTGATCGAAATGCCACCGGAGCTTATTGATTATGTTGTTGTGCATGAGCTGGCTCATTTGCATGAGATGAACCACAGCCTGCGGTTTTGGAATTGGGTGGCACAGGTGCTGCCGGACTACAAGGAGCAGCGCAAACTGCTGAAAAACCGGGTCATGCTGACATGGTGACAGTCAAAAACGCTTGACTGGGTACGTGCGGCCGTCCGTTCAATTAAATTGGGGATTCTGTGTGAAAAATGACGTTTAGAGGCGTCAATTGGCGAATAATTTTGCGTATTGTGTGTACGAAACGATAAAATAGCTCTGTTTTCAATCACTTAAATAGATTTGAATGTTATGGTGATTGAGTGGGCAAAACAAATTGAATGCGTGGGAGAGGGACTGATGAAAAGTCAACTGCAGTTACGTCAACGTGGCATGACCATGATGGGAATGCTGATTACGGTCATTATTCTTGGGATTCTGGCTGTGGCAGCCATACGGGTGATTCCTGTTCTGACGGAATACCAGACGGTTTCCAAGGTGGCTCGGTTTGCTGCAAATAGCAGTACTGAAGCCGAAGTGCGTAGCCGGTTTGATACGCAGATCCGTATGGAAGGGGTGACTTCCCCGCCGATCACGGGCAATGATCTGAAAATTACCAATGCAGGCACTAACCGTACAACGGTGTCTTTCAGTTATGACAAAGTCATTCCGATTGTGGGATCGTACTCATACACCATCCATTTTTCCGATTCTCAGACAGCCGGCACCCAACGCTAGCGGGCTGAGTGGTTTGCTGTGAGACTTCTGCGCGGATAACATTGCATCGATGGATACTTTACAGCAAAGGCTTGAATATCGTTTCAGCCATATCAAATTGTTGGAACAGGCGCTGACGCATCGGAGCTATAGCTCGACGCATAATGAACGGCTGGAGTTTTTGGGAGATTCGGTACTGAATCTCTCTATTGCAACGCGCCTGTATCAGTTTCTTCCAGATGCCAGCGAGGGGGATTTATCGCGCATCCGGGCGCATCTGGTTCGTGAGACCACGCTGCACCAACTGGCCTTACACCTGGGATTGAACCATGCATTAAAGCTGGGCGAGGGTGAATTGCGCAGCGGTGGTGCTGAACGCCCTTCCATTCTGGCCGATGCACTGGAAGCAGTGATCGGAGCCATTTACCTTGATGGCGGTTTTGCAGCAGCAGATGCGTTTGTGCAAACACTTTTTCAGCCCGAGTTTGAAGGACAGTCGGTGACTTCGGCAGACTGGGGTAAAGACGCCAAAACGGCTTTGCAGGAATGGTTGCAGGGCCGCCATATGAGTCTGCCGGTGTATACGGTCAGTGCCACCCATGGTGCTTTGCATAACCAGACTTTTGAAGTGCAATGCAGTGTGGTCAAGTTGGATATGGTGGCTTATGGCCAGGGCACTTCGCGCCGCAGCGCTGAGCAGGAGGCGGCACAGAATATGTTACAGTTGCTTAGACAAAAATACAAAGAAAAAGGCCGCACAGGCAAGCATGATAAGCCTGCGAAGTGACATCGACTGAACATAAAAGGCAATTGGACGCATGAAAGAACCATCTTCTCTGAAGGCTTTACCTGCCGGCCCGCAGCGGTGCGGGTTGGTGGCAATTATCGGGCGCCCCAATGTGGGCAAGTCCACGTTGCTGAATGCACTGGTCGGGCAGAAGGTCAGCATCACCTCTAAAAAGGCGCAGACAACCCGGCACCGCATCATGGGTGTGAGAACGCTGGAAAATGCGCAGTTTGTTTTCATGGATACACCGGGCTTTCAGACACAGCATGCCGCTGCATTGAATCGCTCGTTGAACAAGACCGTCCAGGGGGCCTTGGCCGATGTGGATCTGGTTCTGTTTGTGGTGGAGGCTGGGCGTTTTGACCTGAATGACGCGAAAGTGTTGAACCTGATTCCGCAGGAAACACCGGTATTTCTGGTTGCCAATAAGCTTGATCGCGTGCACCGGCGCAGTGAGCTGGCACCATGGCTCAAAAGCATGCAGGAGCGTTATCCTTTTGCCGAGTTTGTACCGTTGTCGGCCCGCTCTCCTAAGGATGTACAGAAGCTGTTGCATATTTGTGTCTCTTATCTGCCTGAACAGGACTGGTGGTATGACGAGCAGATGCTTACAGATCGCAGTGAGCGCTTTTTAGCCACTGAAATTGTGCGCGAAAAGCTATTTCGCCTCACGGGGGATGAATTGCCTTATACCTCTGCGGTGATTCTGGACCAGTTTCAGGAGGAAGAGCAGGACGGAAAACGTTATATCCGTATCAGCACTTCCATTGTGGTAGACCGTGAAGCGCACAAAGGTATGATCATTGGCGCTGGCGGCGAGCGGCTGAAGCGGATCGGCACAGATGCCCGGCGTGATTTGGAACAGTTGCTCGATGCCCGCGTTTTTCTGGAGCTGTGGGTGAAAGTGCGCTCCGGCTGGGCCGATGATGAAGCCCGGATCCGTGCGTTCGGTTACGAGTGACGGATGGCTGTACGCAGATCTTCGCATACGGCCGGACAGGGCGTTCACGGCGAGCCGGCCTATGTTTTGCACCGTTATGAGTGGAGCGAATCCAGCCTGATTCTCGAGCTATTTACCCGTAACTTGGGGCGTGTGGCGGTTGCGGCAAAAGGGGTACGCAAGCCCGCATCGGCTTTCCGTTCTGTCCTGTTGCCCTTTCAGCCTTTGTTGGTGAGTCTGGGGCCGCAAGCACAAATTCGCACGCTCCGAGGCGCAGAATGGGCCGGAGGCTATGCAATGCCCACCGGAGAGCCGCTGCTGGTCGGTTATTATGTCAACGAACTTCTGATGCGGTTATTGGCACGAGAAGATGTGCAGCCTCTGGTGTTTGATGCCTATGCGCAAACACTGGCATTCATTGCAAAGCATTCAGGCGAAAAAGTCGCAGAACCCATGCTGCGGGTGTTTGAGTTGATTTTGTTGCGTGCCCTTGGTGTTTTGCCTGCTTTAAATCATGAGGCCCTCTCTATGAGGGCTTTGCAGCCAGGCGGCTACTATATGCTGGATCCTGAAAACGGATTGATGCTGCAAAATACGTCAACGTCCCCCTCATACTCCCGCGCAAGAGCGTTACCGGCCCAACAGTGGGAACAGATACAACAGGCGCTGGATACGGAAGAAGAGGTTTTAAATACATTGCCGTTGGCGGTTGAAGCCGTTGCGGTTGAACTGAAACCTGCATTGCGTGTTTTGCTGAACCACCATGCGGGCGTGGTATCTTTGCAGACCCGTAAACTGATGCTCTCGTTACAAAAACGGACCTGATCTTGTTACGCTCAAAAAATATCAAAAGCGGCGGCTTGCGTCATTCAGACGGTTTTTTGCTGATCATTGTGTATTTTTAGAGACATTTTTTCACAGATCTAAACCTCACTTTATTACATGTAATAAATATTTGAAATATTGATTCAAAATAAATAATATAAAAGTTTTGGTCAGAGGGCCTGCAATTGCCTGTATAGTATAAAGTTTGTATATGGGCGTTGATGGGTGAGGGAGTCCGGCAATATCATGATTTATGGCATTGGCACTGATTTGTGCGAAATTGCACGTGTGGAGCAGGCCATAGCACGCCATGGGGACCGCTTTGCCGAGCGTTTGCTGGGGCCGTCGGAGTTGATCGTCTACCGGCAGCGTTCACAGAAACTGCCTGTGCACGGTATCAGATACCTGGCAACTCGGTTTGCAGCCAAAGAAGCTTTTTCAAAGGCAATCGGGCTGGGTATTCATATGCCTATGACGTGGCGGCGCTGTGAAATATTGAAAAAACCTTCCGGCCAACCTTATATCAAATTACATGATGAGTTGGACGAATGGTTTGGGCAGCAGCATTTAAAAGCACATGTCAGCGTGACCGATGAGGCAGCGTATGTCATGGCTTTTGTTGTGGTTGAGACTATAGAGTGATAAAGTGCCACCTAATTTGGGACAGCAAACAGTGCGATTGAAAGTTATTCCATGAAGCAAAATAGAAAAGCTTTATTACAGCAGGAGATTGCAGGTACGCCGGAATTGACGTGCGCGCCGGTAGTGTTGGACATTGCGGGCACTTCTTTGAGCGAAGACGATCGCCGCCGGCTTGAACACCCTTTGACCGGGGGCGTGATCTTATTTGCCCGTAACTGGCAGAGCAGGACGCAACTGTGCGATCTGACCAGTGATATCAAGTCAGTCCGGCCGGATGTTTTGATTGCTGTCGACCATGAGGGCGGGCGTGTGCAGCGGTTCCGTTCAGACGGGTTCACCATTATTCCTGCCATGCGTGCGCTGGGGCAGTTATGGGTCAATGACGACCTGAAACAGCCTGGCAAAGGGCCACTGGCGGCCGTGGAATCAGCCACCGCCTGTGGTTATGTGCTGGCAGCCGAGTTGCGCGCGTGCGGGGTGGACTTCAGTTTTACGCCGGTGCTGGATCTGGACTGGGGCAAAAGCGAAGTGGTCGGTAACAGGTCATTCTCACACGACCCCCGGGTAGTCAGCTTGCTGGCCCGTTCTGTCATGCACGGCCTCAAAATTGCCGGCATGAGTAATTGCGGCAAGCATTTCCCGGGGCATGGCTTTGTCCAGGCAGACTCCCATACGGCGGTTCCTGTGGATGAGCGCTCATTGCAGCAGATATTGAAATACGATGTGCTGCCTTATCAGACGCTGGGCATTGCACTGGATGCCGTGATGCCTGCTCATGTGGTTTACTCGCAGGTGGATTCGCTGCCGGCCGGGTATTCGTCACGCTGGCTGCAGGATATTTTGCGTGGTGAACTGGAGTTCAACGGCTGCATTTTCAGTGACGACCTGAGTATGGAAGGGGGGCGCTACGTCAACGGTAAGCTGCTTGACTATACGCAGGCGGCTGTACTGGCATTGCAGGCCGGCTGTGACATGGTGCTGCTGTGCAATCAGTCTGTCAACAATGCGAAAGCATTGGATGGTCTGCTGGACGGACTTTGGGCTGCGCAGCAGAAGGAAGAGTGGACGCCCCGGCTGATCAGTGAATACCGCAGACGCGTTTTGCTGCCGCAACAGCCCGCACCGACCTGGGAGTTTCTGATGGATGAGCCGCGTTACCTGCAGGCGCAGGAGGCGATGGCTGACCTTTAAGGTCAGGGAAAATCCTGGGTTTGATCTGTCAGAGGTTATGATGACCGTTGATCAAACGAGCATAAAGGATTTTCCATGTTTAAAAAAGCTGTCTTGTTCGCTGCAATTGTGCCGGTTTTAGTGTTGGCAGGCTGTTCTAACAGCGAGTATGAACAGGCGCGCAAAGATTTTATGGACGGCTGTACACTACAGGGCGGTGCAAATGAAAAAATTTGCGCCTGCTCTTTTGACAAGGCTGCAGAAGGCTTCTCAAAATCTGAGATTGTTGAATTGAATCAGGGCACGAATTCAGCCAATGCACAGAAATTTGCCACGGCTATATTTGCCGCAATGAAGTCTTGCATGACAGGCTCCTGATCGTTTCAGTTTTTTCAGCGGGAAGCTTCGCGAATATTAACTGGCTCAACAAGCGGCTTCCTGCTCATACTGCTTCACCAGCGCTGCAAATTTCTGCACATATTGGATCAGATCCAAATAATCATCTGCTTTGATATTGCTCGCGTAGTAATAATCCAGATCTTTGTCAGTCGTCATGGCTGTATGCTCTTAAAGTATTCAGTCATTTGAGCGCCTGTTTGAGTTCGTACAGAATATCCAGTGCCTCTTTAGGCGACAATGTGTCAGGGTTGACTTCTGCCAGCTTGTTTTCCACGGTGCTGCGCGGTGCGGGAAACGCTTCTGCTACCGGCGCTGGCGTATGGAACAGATCAACCTGTGCCACCTGCTCCTGCTGGTGTGCTTCAAGGGCTTTGAGCGTGTGCTGTGCCTGCCGTATGACGGCTGCCGGTACGCCAGCCAGTCGGGCTACCTGCACGCCATAGCTGCGGCTGGCCGGGCCTGGCTGCACCTCATGCAGAAAGGCGATGCCGTTGTTGGACTCGACCGCGCTGACGTGCACGTTCAGCGCCAGCGGATGGCTGGCCGGGAATTCTGTCAGTTCAAAATAATGGGTGGCAAACAGCGTGAAGGATTTGTTTTTGTCGTGCAGGTGTGCGGCGATGGCACCTGCCAGCGCCAAGCCATCAAAGGTGGAGGTGCCTCTTCCGATTTCGTCCATCAGCACCAGCGAGTGCTCGGTAGCGGCATGCAGAATGGCGGCGGCTTCGGTCATTTCGAGCATGAAGGTGGACTGGGCATTGGCCAGGTCGTCTGCCGCGCCAATGCGGGTATGAATGGCGTCAATCGGCCCCAGGGTGCAGGCCAGGGCCGGAACGTAAGAGCCAACGGCCGCCAGCAGCACAATCAGCGCCACCTGCCGCATGAAGGTGGATTTACCGCCCATGTTCGGGCCGGTCACAATCAGCATGCGGTGTTTGGTGTCCAGCCGGCAGTCGTTGGCGATAAAGCTGTGCGAGCCGGTTTCCATCAACCGGGCTTCAACCACCGGGTGTCGTCCCCCTGTAATTTCCAGGCAGGGTTCTTTGACAAAACGCGGGCAGTTCCAGTGCAGGGTTTGGGCGCGCTCAGTCAGTGCAGCCAGTGTATCCAGCGTTGCCAATGCGGTAGCCAGTCGGGTTAATTCGGGGACATGTGTTTGCAGGTCTTCCAGTAACTGCTCGTACAGCATTTTTTCACGTGCCAATGCACGCTCTTTGGCAGACAGCGCTTTGTCTTCAAATGCTTTCAGTTCAGGGGTGATGAACCGCTCGGCATTTTTCATGGTCTGGCGGCGCTGGTAGTTATCGGGTACACGGTCCAGTTGGCCGGCAGTGACTTCGATGAAGTAGCCGTGCACACGGTTGAACTGTACGCGCAGGTTGTTAATGCCGGTGCGTTCACGTTCACGTGTTTCCATTTCAATGAGAAATGTGCTGCTGTCGTTACCAATGGTGCGTAACTCGTCCAGTTCGTGGTCAAAGCCTTCGGCGATGACACCGCCGTCACGCAGAATGGCCGCTGGCTCAGGCAGAATGGCTGCATCCAGCGTCTGGGCAATGTCCGGCGTGGGGGTGAGGTGGGCACACAATGAGGCCAGCAGCGTACCCGGCTCATCGGTATCCAGTGTGCTTTGTGACGGTATTTCCTGCGGCACGATGGCGCGCAAAGCGGGTAATGCGACCAGACTTTCACGCAACGCAGCCAGCTCCCGCGGGCGGGCCTGGCGTAAAGCCAGGCGCGCGGTAATGCGTTCCACATCGCTGATGCTGCGCAGCCCTTGACGGATTGCCGCATGTGCATCGGGGTGTGCCAAGAGTGTGGCAATGGCCTGTTGCCTGCGTATGGCATGGTGGCGCTTGCGCTCAGGCGCCAGCAGCCAGCGTTTCAGTGTGCGGCTGCCCATGGAGGTCTGGCAGGTGTCGATCAGAGAAAACAGTGTGGGGGCTTCTTCTCCGCGCAGTGTCTGTACCAGTTCAAGATTGCGGCAGGTGGCCGGGGGCAGTTCAATCGTATCATCCTGCCGTTCCACCTTCAGGTCATTCAGGTGTGAGAGCACCCGGCCCTGGGTGTGCTCGGCATAAGTGAGCAAAGCGGCTGCGGCTGCATGGCAGGCGGGTAATTGTTGTGCTCCCCAGGCTTCCAGTGAGGCAACCTGCAGGTGTTCACACAGGGTGCGTTGCCCCAGTGCGGCGTCAAACTGCCATGCCGGTCGCGGTGTGACGGCAATGTGCACCAGATCGGCCGACTGCAGCGCATGTTGTACCTGCTCGCGCTGTCGTTCGCTGAGCTCCTGTGATATGACAACTTCAGCCGGGTTGATGCGTGTGAGCCATGCCGGCAGTTCATCCAGCGGGCTTTCCGCCAGTGTGATCTGCCCGCGTGTCATGCTCAGCCATGCCAGCCCAAGCGGTTGCCCGCGGCCGGACATATGCAGTGTCAGCAGCAGGTTTTCCTGTTTGTCTGAGCTCAACTCACTTTCGGTGAGTGTGCCGGGCGTGACCACGCGAACCACTTTGCGCTCCATCGGACCTTTGGTTTCGCCCGGTGTACCGATCTGTTCGCAGATTGCAACCGACTCTCCCAGCCGGATCAGCCGGGCCAGATAGTTTTCCATTGCATGCACGGGGACACCGGCCATCGGGATGGGTTCCCCGGCAGACTGCCCGCGCTTGGTCAGCGTCAGGTCAAGCAGGCGGGCCGCACGCTCTGCATCCTGGTAAAACATTTCATAAAAATCACCCATACGGTAAAACACCAGCGTGGTCGGGAACTGCATTTTGGCCCGCAGATACTGTTGCATCATGGGTGTATGGCTGGCAAGCTGGTCTTCGGTGAGGGCAGAGAAATTCATGGTGTCAGTAGATATGGCGGCAAGATCAAAAGAGTTATTTTAGAACCTGCGTTCATTGTAAATGATGTGCAAGGCGTATCCCGGAAAAGTCCTTAAGGTATCTTATGAAGATACTTTGAATGTATTTAGAGGTGGGGGCAGACTGGACAGGTAGCATGTAGTTATCTGGCAAAACAACAAAAACGAGGTAACAACATGGCGTCTTCAAACCGGAAACTGCGTAGAAAACAGACTTATAAGAGCAGGGTTAGTCTTTGGAATGTGTTAAAAAAAATGTCCACAATTCTTTTTGACAATCCCGTCATCAAACTGATATGGCCGTTTTTTCTGCTGGCCTACGTCACATTGCCGTTTTGGTGTAAACCATTGCAAGACTCTTTTGATGAGAGGCTTGCTCTCGCCTTTATCTCTTTATTTTATGTTCCAACTGCATTCATGATCGCACTGACATCTGTTGTCGTATGGATTTTTGACAAGTTGTCCGCCAGCATCATGATGTTTTTAGCCTGTAACGGTATGATTATTCTTATTCCGATTATGGGGTGGCTGGAAAGGTATCTAGGCGGATAGGCGTGCGGTGGCAGCCTCAGTGAAAAAGCCTTGCAATCAGCTTGATGCAGCCCTTTGCAGGCGGTCACGCACGCCAATCCATTCGGGCCCATCGGGTGGTGTTTCCACCCACAGCAGGCTGACGCCCTGAGCGTCGAAGTCGTGCAGTGCGGAAAATAATTCATGCGCCGCGTCTTTGGCGTTGCCGGGCATCTGGCGTAAGACAATGTGAGACGCTTTTTTGACTTTAGGCAGATGCTGCGCATAGATGCCGATGCGGGCGTTATTGGCAGGTGATGCAACAGCCAGCATGCCAGCGGCGATTTTCAGGTCTTCCGCGGCCATTAACCGGACTTTGGCTTTGGGCGCATAGTGTGCACTCAGCGTACCGGGGGCTTTGGGGTCATCCACATGTACGTCGGCATGGATGATCAGGGGAACGCCTGCTGTGGCTTCCAGCTCTGCCGGCGTGTAGATACCGGGGCGCAATAATACAGGCTTGCCGCGGGAGCAGTCCACGATGGTGGATTCAATGCCAACGTCACTGGCACCGCCATCCAGTATCAGCGCAATGGGGCTGGGGCTGAGGTCAGCAAAAGCGTCCTGAACGTGCTGCGCAGTGGTGGGGCTGGTACGGCCAAAGCGGTTGGCACTGGGGGCGGCAATGCCATGCCCGCCCAGGGTTTCAAATGCTTTGAGCAGTGCCTGTGCCACCGGGTGTGAGGGGCAGCGCAGGCCAATGGTTTTCTGATGGCCGGCAGCAGCATCAGCGATGCCCGGTTTTCGTTGCAGTATCAGTGTCAGCGGCCCGGGCCAGTAGGCTTCAATGAGTTTCAGTGCAAATTCCGGCAGTTCCTGTGCATAGTGTTTTGCGGCTTCAAGCTGGCTGATATGCACAATGAGCGGGTGGTCTGTCGGGCGGCCTTTGGCCGTGAAAATGGCGTGGCAGGCTGTATCCTGATCCGCGTCAGCCCCCAGGCCGTAGACGGTTTCAGTTGGAATGGCAACCAGCTTGCCCTGTTTGAGTGCCTGTGTAGCCTGCTCAATGGCTTGAGGGTCTGTACCGGGCAGAATGCGAGAGGTCATACAAAAATCCATGCATGGTTCAAAGAAAGCTTATCTTTTGACGGCGCTTTCATTTACCATGGCTCAATTCCGAGAATACGGGCGGCTTCTAGGGCTGCTTCCTGGGCAGCGTTGAGCCGGGTCGCGGTGATGGTCAGATGCCCCATTTTGCGACCCGGGCGGGCCTCTGCTTTTCCGTAGAGGTGGAGGTGTGCTCCGGGAATGGCTAAAATTCTGTCCCATGCCGGGCAGCGCTGCTCGCCTTTTGGGGTCAGCCACAAGTCGCCGAGCAGGTTGAGCATGACAGCGCTGGAATGCTGTTTGGGCTCTACCAGCGGCAGGCCTGCCAATGTGCGAACCTGCGCTTCAAATTGGGAGCAGTAGCAGCCGTCAATGGTCCAGTGGCCCGAGTTGTGCGGGCGCGGCGCCATTTCGTTGGCAACCAGTACATTGTTTTCGAGTACAAAAAATTCCACACACAGCACGCCGACGAATTCCATGGTCTGTGCCAGTTTTTTGGCGGCATCAAATGCTTCTTTTTGCAGGGAGAGCGGCAGCCAGTTTTGATCCCACGATACTTCTGTCACGGCCAGTATGCCCTGGCGGTGTAAGTTGCGCTGAACCGGAAAATGGATGCTTTTTCCGTCGTGCCCGCGGGCGACCATGACGGAAATTTCGTACGCCAATGGCATCTTTTTTTCCAGTACGCAGGAGATCTGGTTCATCTGCTGCCAGGCTGCGGCAAGTTCGGCCGCGTTTTCGACAACCGCCTGGCCTTTACCGTCATATCCCTGGGTTGTGGTTTTTAAGATGCCGGGAAACAGCCGGTTATCAATATCGGCCAGATCCTCTGCCTTGTTGATGATGGCGTGCGGAGCACACAGAACCCCGCTTTTGCGGAAATAGGCTTTTTCTGTGGCGCGGTTCTGGCAGATGGCAACAGCCTGCGCTCCAGGAGCAACGGAAATGTGCTGAGATAGGGTTTCAAGCGCCTGCGCCGGAACGTTTTCAAATTCGGTGGTGACCGCAGCACAGATTTTCGCGAGTTGCTGCAAACCGGCCGGATCGGTATAGGCGGTGCGGATATGGTGGTGTGAAATGCCGCCCGCAGGGCTGTCAGCGGTCTCGTCCAGCACGGCTGTGCGGTAACCCATGCTTTGTGCCGCATGGACAAACATGCGGCCAAGCTGGCCGCCTCCCATGACGCCAAGGGTGGCATCTGGTTCTATGAAATGGGGCCGGGGCTTTTTCATTTTGGATTCTTTGCTTTGGTATTATTCGAGGGGAGGCAAAGTCATGGCGCGTGCGGCTTCGGTTTGCCGGCTGCGGAAGGCTTCAAGTTGTTGTTTTAATTGGGGCTGGTCCGTTGCCAACATGGCAACGGCAAACAGGGCCGCATTTGCAGCACCTGCTTCACCGATGGCAAAAGTCGCTACAGGGATGCCTTTGGGCATTTGCACAATGGAGTGCAGAGAATCCACGCCTCGCAGGTATTTGCTGGCAACTGGAACGCCCAGCACGGGGACGGTGGTTTTGGCTGCCAGCATGCCAGGCAGGTGGGCTGCGCCGCCGGCCCCGGCAATAATGGCTTTCAGGCCGCGGCTGGCAGCATCTTCAGCGTAGGCGAACATGTCGTCGGGCATGCGGTGCGCCGAAACAACCCGGGTTTCGTAGGCAATGCCAAAATCGCTGAGAATACGGGCCGCATGGCTCATGGTTTCCCAGTCGCTGTTGGAGCCCATGACTATGCCGATTTGGGGAGGAGGGATTTTGGTCATCATGATGTTGAGTATGTACGAAAAACGGAGCGTAGGGTTTGAATTTTAACGAACTGCCCCCATTTGTTGCCAGTCAAGGTTGTTTTTTTGCCTCTGGTAAACGACAGAATGCAAATATCATCTATCATTCGGTGAAATTAATCACACAGTGGCATTGCCGGAAATATGAAGAATCATGATTGATGTGACAATAGAAAATTTTGAGGCGGAAGTGATTGCTGCCTCTATGACGACACCGGTTTTGGTGGATTTCTGGGCACCATGGTGCGGGCCTTGCAAGTCTTTAGGGCCGATTCTGGAGAAAGTGGAGGCAGAGTATGCCGGGCGCTTCAAACTCGTCAAGATTGATACCGATGCACAGCCGCAACTGGCGCAGGCGTTTGGCATTCGCAGTATTCCGACGGTGATTCTGCTTGTCGGCGGGCAGCCGGTGGATGGTTTTGCCGGGGCGCTTCCGGAAGGGCAGGTCAAGGCTTTTCTGGATAAACATGTGCCCAGCGAAGAGGATATGCAGATACAAGCCAATGCGCAGGAGGCTGCCGAGCTAGCTGAATCAGGGGATATGGAAGCCGCGCTGGAGCGTTTCCAGGAAGCGCTGGCAGTCAACCCGGCAGACGATGAGATGCGCTGCAAGTATGTCGAGCTGTTGTTGCAACTGGGGAAAACGGAGCAGGCGCGTCAGGCATGGGAGCCGTTGGCTCCTTTGGTGACGGCCGGTGGAACGCTGGCAGCACGGCCGATGGCACTGGATGTATGGCTGAAGGCGCAGGAAGCGGATGCGGTGGCTCCTGCATTTGAGCAGTTGCAGGCTGCTATTGCTGCAAATAAAAGGGATTTTGACGCCCGTTTGGCCTTGGCACAACGCTGGCTTGTACAGGGTGAAAGGGTCAAAGCACTGGACGAGTTGCTTGAAATCATCATGCGGGATAAGAACTGGAATGATGGCGCGGCCCGCAAAGTTTATGTGGGAATTCTGGAACTGATGGCACCGCAGCAGGTTTCGCCCGCTACGCCTGCTGCCAAGCAGGGTGCAATTGCATTGGAGCGGCAGGAGCAGCAACTGGATCCCCAGCAAAAATTGGTTGCCGATTACCGCCGCCGGCTGAGCATGGCGCTGAATTGAACAGCAATACGAGACCTGGAAAATGAAACGGCGGCTTTTAGGCCGCTGTTTTGTTTTGAGGGTTGGCACCGAGGGCGCTGTCGCAGTGGTTTTTGCGGTTTGATGCTATATTGCAGGCTGTATGGGTCAAGTCTACGAATCATCATGAGCGAAGTGCTTAAAGTTGTGTTGGCAACCGGATGGGGCGTCTATTTACTGGTGCTGGCAATCTGGATTATTCTGGAGAAACGTTCTCCGCAGGCGACCATCGGCTGGCTTTTGGCTCTGGGTGGGTTACCCGTGGTGGGGCTGCTGATTTATTATTTTGTCGGGCCCCGCAAACTGAAGCGGCACCGTGTCATGCGTGGTATGAGGCGCCAGGTTCTGAGCAGTTACCGCAGCTACTGGAAAGAGCAACTGAAAGTGGCGCAGCAGTTTTATCCACAGGCAAAGTGTCTGGATGTTTCGCAACTGCCGCAGGAGGGAGAGTCGTATGCTGCGCTGATCCGGCAACTGGATGATCTGCATTTGCCGCACATGCTCAGCCAGCAGGCAAGACAGCTTTCTAGCATGGTGTTTGACAGTACCGGGCTACCGATTTCAATGGCCAGCCATTATCAGTTGCTGGAGGATGGCGGACAGACTATCGATGCCATTTGTGAAGCAATCCGGGCGGCGCGCCATACCGTGCATCTGGAATATTACATCTATGAACCGGATGAAACAGGAACCATGCTGCGGGATCTGCTGACGGAGAAAGCGCGTGCAGGTGTCAAGGTGCGGCTGCTGGTGGACTGGCTGGGGTCCCGCAAAATCACCCGCAAATATATGGCAGCGTTTATTGACGCCGGCGGAGAACTGGCGTTTTTTCACCAGGGCGCATTGCGCTGGATTCGCTCTGTCGTGAACATGCGTACGCACCGCAAAATTGTGGTGTGCGACGGCGCTGTGGGGTTTACCGGGGGCGTGAATGTGACCGATGAGGAAGACCTGCGGCGCAACAGCAATGCCTACCATGATCTGCATTTGAAGTTTGAAGGCCCGGCGGTTTATTGGCTGGAGCAGGTTTTTCTGGAGGACTGGCACTATACGACGGGGGAAGTGCCGCAGGATATTCCTGCGCCGGTGCCTTTGGAGGATGTGCCACAGGGCAAAGGGATGCAGGTGCAGGTGATTGCCAGTGGGCCTGATACACCGCAAGCGCCGATCTGGCGTGCCAAGTTGATGGCGATTAATGCGGCCAGGCACCGGGTATGGCTGGTAACACCTTATTTTGTGCCAGATGAGCCGGCGTTGTTTGCGTTGTCATCGGCGGCATTGCGCGGGCTGGATGTGCGCCTGATGGTGCCGAAAATGAGCGACAGCCTGGTTGTGACGCTGGCGGCACGTTCCTGGTATGGCGAACTGATGGCTGCCGGTGTGCGCATTTGGGAGTATGGCCCCCGGATGCTGCACAGCAAAACGCTGCTGGTGGATTGTGAGTACAGTTTCATCGGGACCGATAATTTTGATAACCGCAGTTTTCGCCTGAATTTTGAGGTGGCGGTGCTCAGCTATGAGCATACCGCCGCGCAGGCATTGGAGCAGCAGTTTATGCGCGATATGCTCTCGGCCAGGGAGTTGCATGCTTCCGACCTGAAAGTGCCGTTCTGGCAGCAGTTGCCTGAGGATATTGCCAGGCTGGGCGCCCCTTTGTTGTAAAGCAGGGCGGGCGTTTAAAAACGCGAAAAAAAGAATCCGGATTTGTGCAAGTACGGGTTCAAAATATCCTTGAAGTCTGCGTGCATAAAAAATAATCAGGTGGCAGAATCAGGCCTGAAAGGGCATCATGGCGGCATGAATAGTTCTGATAATATTGATACATTGTTTGAGTTGAACCGGCAGTGGGCAACCTCGGTTGAAGAAGTCAGGCCCGGTTTTTTTTCCCGCTTGCTAACGCAGCAAAACCCCCAGTATTTATGGATCGGCTGTTCTGACAGCCGGGTTCCCGCCAATGAAATTGTCGGGCTGGAGTCTGGGGAGCTGTTTGTGCACCGTAACATTGCCAATGTGGTGGTGCATTCCGATCTGAATTGTCTTTCGGTCATGCAGTTTGCTTTGGAGCAGTTGCATGTCAAACACATCATGGTTGTTGGGCATTACCGTTGCAGTGGCGTGCATGCCGCTTTGCATGGCATCCGGATCGGGGTTTCGGACAATTGGCTGCGTCATGTGCAGGATGTGCGTGACCGCCATTGGGATTTGCTCAAGATGATTGAAGATCCGGTGCAGCAGCACAATGCCTTGTGCGAGTTGAATGTGCTGGAACAGGCTGTGCACGTGTGTGAATCGACTGTGGTGCAGGATGCATGGACGCGCGAACAGGCATTGACTGTGCATGGCTGGGTGTATGCGCTGCATAACGGCCTGATTCAGGATTTGCGGTTTGCCGTTTCTAATCCGCAACAGATGCAGTCTTCCTACGATGACGTGCTGGCACTGTTGCGCAAGCGATACGTTAAAGCCTGAATTGTGCGCCCTGCTTGTGTTTCGGTCTGATTGGCTGATCAGATGACTCGGCCATGGTAAATGTTGTGCGAAATCATCGACTATTTTCAATTGTGTGTTGATCAGGCATGATGTTAGCTTTGGCTATTGTGAGTTAAGAGTATGTCGAGCAAGTTCTGGAGTGATACGGTTAAGGTGCTTAATCCTTATGTGCCTGGGGAGCAGCCTCAGGGGGAACAGGTGATTAAGCTCAATACCAACGAGAATCCGTATCCTCCTTCACCTTTGGTTCAGCAGGCGCTGTTAAAGGCCATTGGCCCGGATGGGGCTGCGTTGCGCCTGTATCCTAATGCAGAATCCACCGGGGTCAGGGCCGAGCTGGCACGTTACCATCAGGTGTTGCCGGAACAGGTATTTCTGGGGAATGGTTCCGATGAGGTGCTGGGCCATGTTTTTCAGGGGCTGCTTAAACACAAGGACCCGGTACTGTTCCCGGATGTGACATACAGCTTTTACACCGTTTATTGCGGTCTGTTCGGGATTGAGTATGAAAAGATTCCGGTGACAGAGGATTATGAAGTCCACGTGGATGATTTTCTGCGCCCTGAGCGTCGTGCCAATGGCGGGATTGTGATTGTCAATCCGAATGCGCCTACAGGTATTGCTTTGCCTGTCAGTGAAATTACACGGCTGGTTGAGGGCAATCCGCAGTCCGTGGTGGTGGTGGACGAGGCCTACATTGATTATGGTGGCGAATCGGTTATTCCTCTGGTGCAAAAATACCCCAATCTGCTGGTGGTGCGTACATTTTCCAAATCGCGTGCCCTGGCCGGGTTGCGTATTGGTTATGCAGTCGGTGACCGTATGCTGATTGAGGCGCTGGAGCGGGTGAAAAACAGTTTTAACTCGTATCCGGTGGATTGTCTGGCGCAAGTGGCCGCGCTGGCTTCGATACAGGACAATGAATATTTTGAACAGCGTAAAAATGCGGTAATTGCCAGTCGGGATCAGTTGCGCCGCGATTTACAGCAACTGGGGTTTGTGGTGTTGCCCTCGGCAACCAATTTTATTTTTGCTTCACATCCCAAAATTCAGGCGGCTGCGTTGGCGGCAGAGTTGAAGCAGCGCAAAATTCTGGTCAGGCACTTTAAAGCACCTCGTATTGATCAATTTTTACGCATTTCGATTGGTACGCAGCAGGAGTGCGATGCTTTGGTGGCTGCATGCCGTGATATTGTGAAGTTCAGTGCCTGATTTTTCGGCTGACTTTGGAGGTTTTCCACGCCCTTGTGTCTGGCAGGGTTGCCATTGCCTGCCGTTATTCGTCCGGTAGTTATTTTTTAATTATGGGGTTGCCTGTCATCAGTTGCATTTCGAGAGACTTGCGGCATAATCAGAATAAAGAAAATAATCAAAAGACCTCACATAAAAAAGGAGCACAAACATGAAAATTTTATTACCTGTGGATGGAAGCCCGTTCACTCAGAAAATGCTGGAGTATGTGGTCTCCGCTACCGCTCCTTTCAACAAAGAGCATGAATTTGTGGTGATGACGGTCGTGACGCCACTGCTGCCACAGGCTGCAGGTATGTTGGGCAAAGAGGCGGTGGATGATTATTACCGCGAAACGGCGGATAAAGTGTTGCAGCCGGCCCTTAAAGTGCTTCAGGACAAGGGCTACAAACACAGTGGTGGTTTTAAGATCGGTTATGTCAGTGAGGCTTTGCCTGAGGAGGCGACTGAAGGCGGCTACGGTCTGGTGGTGATGGGCTCACACGGCCATGGCGCACTGGGTAACTTGGTTTTGGGCTCGGTCGCCAATGCCATGCTGTCAAAAACCAAAATTCCGGTGCTGCTGATTCGCTGACACTTGGCGGTTTCTGTTCATTAAAGCCTTTGCTGTTCATGCAAAGGCTTTTTTGTTTAAAGAGGTATGGTTTTGTGGTCCGTGGTGCCAGCCAGGGGCGGCAGGTCCGCTGGTAGGGCGGCTTGTTGCTGTGCGGCTTTCAATGAGATGGTGCCAAAGAGCGGCAGACCATCCTTGCCTTTGATCTCAATGCGCAGCGTATCCCCAGGCTGCAGATAGGGGGTAGATGCCTGTTGATGGTCGAGCTGCTCCCAGTGGCGCTTGAGTGCAATGGATGTATAACCTTTGGCTTTATCACTGTGCAGAACCGGTCCGGTACACAGAATTGTGCCTGCGGCAATGCGGTGCGCCTGACTGGCACAGGACAGCAGCTCACCGAATGAGAATGCGAGCGCATCATCTGTCGGACAACGGGCGATAACCTGGTTATTGAGGAATATGTCCAGGCGCAGGTGTGTTTTCCCCTGATGCCAGTTGTCTTGCAGTTCATCCGGCGTAATGACCACGGGGCTGAATACCGTCATGGGCTGGTTCTGAAAACCGGCATTTTCTGCCAGTTGCAGTGATGCGGATGCACTGTTTGTCACGATATGGGTGGCCAGCATCAACAGGCGCACACTCTCGGCGGCGGCTTCTGTGTGTATGTTGCATGCAATGTCATCGGTAATGCATGCCAGGCCGGCGCCAAAATCAGCATCGCGCTGCAATACATGGTCTGGGATGATGGTATTTTGTGTAACAAAGCTGTTGCTGCTGGCCGCGATGATTTGGGGGCAGGCCTGTTCATCCAGAACACGTGCGTACAGATTGCCAAATAGATAATCTGTCGGGCGCGGCAGCGGAGCCATGCACCGGGCAGGGTCAAAGTCAAAAGCGTGGGGTGCCTTGCCATGGTTGAGCTGCTGGTAGAGTTGCTCCAGTTGCGGGGCGACAAAGTTCCAGTCGTCCAGCAACTGCTGCATGCGTGTGGCAATGTTGCTGGCATAATGCGCCTGACTGAGGTTTTGTGAAACGACCACAAGCTGACCGTCGCGTGAACCATCCTGATAGGTTGCAAGTTTCATACAAAAATAGGGTTAAGCTGAAAAAACGGTTGAACGTGTATTATGTCTCTGAAGTCAAACAAGTGTGTACATCTGTCTACAATGGTGATGCACTGCCAGATGACATGGCGCCAGGGGGAGCAAACATGCCACATAACGGATTGTACAAAAAGGGGGGAACCCGTCGTGATTTCCTGTTAGGAGGGCTGTGCCTGCCGTTGTTGGGAGGTGCCTGCCCGGTATGGGCGCAACAGAGTGGTGCACCGCACTGGATGCCGTTGTCCAGAGCGGTTCTGGACTATGAGATGGATGGTTACTGGAATCGCCCGGTATCGGGTGAAGGGCGTATTGACTGGAAATATGACCGGGCCAGCTCGCTGTATGAGCTGGATTTGACCATTTCAGCCATGATGATGACGTTTTTATACGCAAGCCGTGGCACGGTTGACCCAGCCCAGGGGTTGATTCCTGTGAGTTACCGTGAAAAGCGCATTGGGCGTGACCGCACGGTGATGATTGACCATGCCGCCAGGGAAGTGCGGTTTAGCTGGAAGCCCCGGGAGGTGAAAGCCATGCCTGACGGGATTCAGGATGTGACCAGCGTGGTGATGCAGATGACTTTTCTGATGGCCAATGATCTGCAAAAAGCACAGGTCGGGCACAGGTTTAAATTCCCGGTAGCCCGGATGGGAGAGGTCAAGTTCTGGGACTTTGAGGTGATGGGGCATCCGGTGGTTGAAACCCGGCTTGGGCGTTATACAACATGGCAGGTCAGGCGTATTCCGCCGGATAACGTGGTGGACAACGATGTCAAAGTTGAATTCTGGCTGGCACCCGAGTTGTTTTATCTGCCGCTGAAAATGCTGTTTAACAAGAAGGATGAGGTGCAGTTGTGGGTTTCCTTGCAGAAGATCAGACAGGTGGCCGCCTGATTGCCGTGAATGGCACCGGAAACAGGTCTTGATGAAGGGGGCTTGAAAAATATGAAATTTCCCGCATTTAATGCTAAGGACATGAATCAAAGGAGCGGTTCAATGATGCAGTTGCTTTATAACTCTGAGAATTTCAGTGTCATTGCCGTGGCATTAACTGAGCAGAACCAGCCGCAGGAGGTGCAGCGGGGCGGCTATGAAATTGTCAATAAACTGACCGGCAAGGGAATTTATCTGGAAGGCGATCTGGCCAGAAAGTTTCAGCGGGAGGTACAACAGATTGCAGAGCAGTCTGATGAGCAGGGTGATCTGGAAGACTACCTGCAAAATTATGACGAATTGATGCACCGCGTGGTGCAAAATTAACCTCTGCCTGCCATTTATATCAGCATTGCCTGTGTAGGGTAGTGCTTTCGACTGTTTTTTAGGCGATAGCGGGTATCTGTGCCTAAATCTTCTAAAATAAAGCGTTTTCAAACAACCCCGATAGTGGCGCAAGGTATTCCAGCATGAACGTTCAGATCACACCCGGTATTCAGGTAGGCAATGCATTACCTTTTGTGCTTTTTGGCGGCATCAATGTGCTGGAGGATCTGGATTCAACTTTGCGGGCAGCACAGCACTATGTGAATGTGACCGGCAAGTTGAAAATTCCTTATGTGTTCAAGGCGTCATTCGATAAAGCCAACCGTTCGTCTTTGCATTCATACCGGGGCGTTGGCCTGCAGGAGGGCTTGCGGATTTTTGAACGGGTGAAGGCTGAATTCGGTGTGCCGGTGATCACGGACGTGCATGAAGTGGCACAGGCCAGCCAGGTAGCCGAAGTGGTTGATATTTTGCAGGTGCCGGCATTTCTGGCCCGGCAGACCGATCTGGTGCAGGCGATTGCCGAGACCGGACGGATTGTGAATGTGAAAAAACCGCAGTTCATGAGTCCGCCGCAGATCAAATACATTGTCGAGAAATGCCGTGAGGCCGGTAATGAGCGGGTGATTTTATGCGAGCGCGGCAGTTGTTTTGGTTATGACAACCTGGTGGTGGATATGCTGGGGTTTCGCCAGATGATGGAAGTTTCTTCCGGTTGCCCGGTGATTTTTGATGTGACGCACAGCCTGCAATACCGCGACCCGCAAGGGGCGGCTTCCGGTGGCCGCCGCAGGCAGGTTCTGGAGCTGGCGCGGGCCGCGATGGCGGTCGGTTTGGCCGGTTTGTTTCTGGAAGCGCATGAAGACCCGGACCATGCGCGTTGTGACGGCCCGAGTGCGTTGCCTTTGGCCATGCTGGAGCCTTTTTTGGCGCAGGTTAAAGCCGTGGACGATTTGGTGAAAGCGTTGCCCAAGCTGGATATTCGCTAAGCCATGTGTGCAGCTTGTGTTGATGCTGTATGCGCTGGTGAGTAGCGCTGACAGGGGATGCAGTAAAAAACGGGGCCGACAGGCCCCGTTTGCTTTGGTGTTGTTTTAAGTGTGATCAAAGGTCAGTGCGATACGCGTGCTGCTCCCCGGTCGGTGGTCAGAATTCTGACGCGGTCACCAACCTGGAATGTTTCTCCGCTGCTGGGTTCTTGCACAACAGCGCGGGTTGTGCCGCTGTCTTCACGAACGGTAATTTCCAGCGCCTGGGTGCGTGTGACGCGTTCTTCCGCTGTGCTGCCAAGCAGACCGCCGCCCAGTGCGCCAAGAACACCGCCTAAAATGGCCCAGCGGCCGTGCCCGCCATCAATCGTGCTGCCGGCCACACCGCCGATCACGGCGCCGCCGATTTTGCCCACACCGGAGTCAGTGCCTTCAACCGTGACGGTTCTAATGTCGGTAATGACGCCAGTGCGCACGGTCTGCGATCTGCGGGCTTCATCCCGCGAGTAAACATCGCCTGTCAGCGAGGAGGCGCACCCGGCTAAAACCAGGCACACCGTTACAATGGTGGTGGTTAACATGGATAGAATACGCATTTGAAGTCCTTTCTTGTATTTGATTTCATGGGCCAAGCATAGCCTACCAGCCCGGTACCTGTTGCCGGATTACAGCAAGGGGCATGCATTCATTTTAAGGCGAACTTTGCACAGGTGTTCAGCCAAGTATATAACGGTTATTTTCCGGTGGGAACATGCGGCGGCGTGACAGGCCTGGAAGTATCCACTGTTGTCAGCAGGGTGGAATGAATTGGACGGGGCAATTGACTATACGGAAAAAGCGGTAGCGGAAGGTTCGGCGCAGCCTGCTGTGCCTGATGGCCTGCCTGCACCACAACGGCACTGGGCGGTACTGGGCATCATGATGGGGTTGATGCTGTCGGTGATGGAGTCCACCATGGTGAATGTGGCTCTGCCAACGATTGCCCGTGAGCTCAATGTATCGGGCGCGGCTTCGGTGTGGATTGTCAATGCATACAATCTTTCGATTCTGGCCTTTCTGTTGCCGTGCGCCGCCTGGGGCGAGCGTATCGGCTTGCAGCGTGTTTTCCGTTTGGGCATGGCGGTTTTCATGTGTGCATCGCTGGGTTGCATGCTGTCGGACACATTGGTTCAGTTGTGCGTGTTCAAGGTTATTCAGGGCGTCGGGGCGGCTGCGATGATGAGCATGATGGGAGGGCTGACACGCTTCACCTACCCCTCGCATCTGTTTGGGCGGGGTATTGGCATCAATGCCATGACTGTGGCGGTTTCTTCTATGCTGGGGCCGCTGGTGTGTTCCCTGATTTTGTCGATTGCCAACTGGCACTGGTTGTTTTTCCTGAATATTCCGCTGTGCGTGTTTGCGCTGTATGTGACACGTCTCCTGCCGCAGACACCACGTAAGCACAAGCCTTTTGATTATGTCAGCGCCGTATTGTGTGCGTTTACGCTGTGCTTGTTTGTGTTTTCGGTGGATCATATTTACTCCCATTCGTTGCGTTCGGTTGCCGGTATGGCGGTCGCACTGGTGTGCGGTTATATTCTGGTGCGGCGTGTGCGTCACGAAGATCAGCCGCTGGTGCCGCTGGATCTGTTTCGCATCGAGCCTTTTGCTTTTGCGGTGATGGCATCTGCTTTTTCATTTGCCGGTTATATGGTGGCACTGGTGGCGCTGCCGTTCCATTTGCAGCTGTTTTTCGGGCTGACGCAGTTGCAGGCCGGGTATCTGCTGGGGGTGTGGCCGATTGGCTCGGGAATGATGGCGCTGGTTGCCGCGCGGCTGGCTGAGCGTTATTCGGCTTCTGTGCTGGCGGGAATTGGTGCTTCGGTCATGGGGTTTGCCATGCTCGGGCTGGCGTGTGTGCCGGCCTATACGCCGGTGCCTGTTCTGGCGGTATTTATCACGCTGGTTGGCGTGGGGTTTGGATTTTTTCAGATGCCTAACAACAAAGCCATGCTGTCTTCAGCGCCAAGGGAGCGCAGCGGCGCGGCCGGCGGTGTACAGGCAACCACCCGTGTGTTCAGCCAAAGCATGGGTGCAGCGCTGGTGGCTTTTGCGCTGGCTTTGCCAGTGTTGCAGACCACAACGATTGCATTGCTGTGTGGTTGCGCATGTACGTTGGCTGCGGTGGCGGTGAATGTCATTCGCTTTCGGGTGCAGCGCGCACCATAGTCTGTGCTGTCAGCCAGTGTGCGCGAGCGTTTTATTTGATGGACCTAACGAGCCTGGCGCAGCGCCAGGCCACCCACAGCCCGGCCAGGCAACAGGCGCACATAATGACCCAGGTCCATTGCCAACTGCCATGGTTGGCGTCTGCCAGCGCGCCGACCATTGGCGGGAGCAGAAACTGGCCGCTCGATGAAATCTGCTGCATCCAGCCGACCGTGGTGGAAATGGTGTTGCGATCAGGGGCCAGTTCAATGGCCAGCGAAAACAGGGTGCCTGGAATCAGTCCGCCCAGCGCTGAAAATACGATGACGGCAACAAACCTCAGCCAGGCCAGCCCGCTGAAGTGCAGGTTCAGCGTGGCAAAAGCAAACACCGAGCAAATGCCCATGGTGATAAAACCGATGGCCAGCAGTTTGGGGGCAGATCTGCCGCGGGCCAGCAGGTGCCCGGCCCAGACATTGCCGATGATATTGGCTGCGGCCACCGTAGCGGTCATGACGCCAACCAGTCCTGCAGGAATACCGGCCTGCACATAAATGGAAGGCAGGAAACCGACCACAGCCAGCCATTGACCCGAATACATGCCAAACGCGACAGCGATTAACCATGGGCCGGGGGATTTCAGTGTCAGGGCCAACCGCGTCTGGAGTCCGTTGAACAATGTCCAGATATGGGGGGCAGTATTAGGTGCGGATGTTTTGGCCGCAGGGACAGGCAGAAAACGATAAGCGCCACCAGCCATGAGCAGCGTCAGCAGGCCGAGTAAAAACCACCACGGGCGCCAGTTCAGCCAACTGATGACGATGGCTCCGGCCAGCAATGAAATTGCAGTGCCAAATGGCATATAGGCACCCCATAGGCCCAGCATTCTGGACAGTTCCCCTGGCGTTGTGAGCTGGCGTAACATGGCGGGGGCCGGCATTACAACCAGCAGAAAGCCCGCACCTTCCAGGCCGCGCAGCAACAGCAGTGTTGTGGCGCTGTCAGCGAATGTGCCCAACAGGCTGGTGAAGGCCAGAAGCCCCAGCCCGGCTACCATGCTGCGTTTAAGCCCCCAGCCTTCAACCATGGAACCAATCAGCAGCCCCAACAACATGCCTGCGAGCTGCACGATAGACAGCAAAAGGCCAGCCTGCATGTCCGTCAGCCCGAATTCGAGCCGCAGGACAGGCAGTGCCGGGCCAATTTTGGCAATGTGCAAAGCAGAGCAAACGCCTGCCAGAAGCACAACATAGGCGCAAGTAATGGGTTTCATGAAAATGACGCAGGTGCTGTCAAACACCTGTGGATTGACCGCAGACGGCTGGCAGTGCCTGCTATGATGCGTGTCATTGAAGAATATTGAAACACAACAAAGTATAGTGATTGTGCATCAAGCCGGATAGAGGTTGCTTGGCAGAGCGGGATTGTCGTATAGGTGCAGATGCTATCTGGAACTGGCAAGCTGTCAGGCAGGTAACTCAGGTATCATATGCTGAAAATTCTGCATAAAAAGGCAGGGGCCTGGTTGCTGTGTCTGGCATGGTCCCCATATGGAGAGAGATGCAGAGAAGGAGATAAGCGTTTCATGTTGAAGTACCACATTGTCCCGGTAACCCCTTTTGTTCAGAACTGCTCGATTGTCTGGTGCGATCAGACCCAGGCGGGCGCGGTCATTGATCCGGGTGGTGAATTGCCCAAGATTGAAGCTGCTGCACAGGAGCTTGGTGTGCGGCTGGAGCAGATCTGGATTACGCATGGGCATGTGGATCATGCTGCCGGTGCGGCCAAGATGTCGCGGGAACTGGATATTCCGATTTACGGCCCGCAGGAAGAAGACCTGTTCTGGATTGAGAAGCTGAAAGATCGGGCCATCAGCATGCCTGCTTTCAGAGAGGCCGAGCCGTTTATTCCGGCGCGCTGGCTGCATGATCTGGATCAGGTGCATATTGGCCAGGAAACACTGGAGGTCAGGCATTGCCCGGGGCATACGCCGGGGCATGTGGTGTTTCATGCCAAAGAGATTCGGCGGGCCTTTGTCGGTGATGTTCTGTTTGCCGGATCTATTGGCCGTACGGATTTTCCGCGCGGCAATTATGAGCAGCTCATCAGCAGTATCGTTGAGCGCCTGTGGCCGATGGGAGATGACACGGTGTTCATTTCGGGGCATGGCCCGGAGAGCTCTTTTGGGCAGGAACGCCAGACCAACCCGTTTGTCGGCGGGACCTGAGCGCCGCGCAACAAAACGTGGCCGGAATTATTCTGTCAGCAGTAAATAGATCAACGGGGCCTGCTCCATTTCCTCCGCGCGGCTGTTGACCGCAGCGACAATGGTGCATAGCCATTGCCTGATGGTGTTGCTGGCTTCTCCCATGTGAATGGCTCTTAAAAGAATGGATTCATCTTCTGCCAGGTGTGCCCGTGTCATGCCTTGTTCAGGAAAGCGCAGTCCGGAGAGGATGTCAATGCATGAATCGGGATTTTTCCCGCTGTAACCTTCAGCGTATTCAAAAGCCAGCGCGAAAGCATCCAGCAAATCATTGAGTGTTTGCAGGGCTTGCAGGTCAAGCGTGACGAGTCTGAGTTGTGCCATTTTGATGTGACCGGTTTGAAAAATTGAACGCCATCATGAAAACAGGCAGGGGGCCGGTAACACCAGCCATCCTGCCTGCAGACGTTTCAGCGTGATGCTGGATTAACGTCTTCCGCCTTGCCGACGGGCTTCTTCGTACAGAGGCATGACGTTCGGCAGGTTGAGCTTGAGGTCAGTGATGCGCTGGCTGTTCTGAGGATGGGTTCTCAGGAATGTAGGCGTATCGTTGCTGCCACCGGCACGGTCCATTTTCTCCCACAGGGAGATAGCGGCTTGCGGGTTGTAGCCGGCACGGGCGGCAATTTCCTGTCCGATGCGGTCAGCTTCGCTTTCATCGGAGCGGCTGAACTGCAGTGACATCAGTTGTGTGCCCAGGTTGACCAGATAGTCTGACGCCACATTGCCATCAACACCGGCAGCACTGGCGCCAAGAGACAGACCGGTATTGGTCAGTGCGGTTTTGTTGATTTGAGTGAGCGAATGCTCGCGCAGGGCGTGCACCATTTCATGGCCCATCACAATGGCGATTTCGTCATCGGTCAGTTTCAGGGAGTCAATCAGACCGGTGTAGAAAGCGATTTTGCCGCCAGGCATACAGAATGCATTCAACTCTTTGCTGCGGATCAGGCTGACCTGCCAGTTCCAGCTTTCAGCTTTCGGGTTGAAGCTGTAGGTATAGGGGATCAGTCGCTGTGCAATAGTTTGCAGTCGCTTGTTTTGTGCGTTGTTGGCAGGAACCAGTGCATTTTGCTTTTTGGCTTCTGTCAAAAGCTGTTGGTACTGGAGGTCTGCAGCCTGTTCAAGCTCATCAGCGGTGACAGCACCGGGAACGACGGCGCTCATTAAAGCAGAACCGCAACCGGCCAGGCCCAGGGCCAGCAAGGGGACTGTGATCAGCCATTTTTTGCATTGAAGCAGGCTTTTTTGGACAACGGACTGTTCCATAGTCGAATTCTCCTTGTAAAATCAAATAATGAGGGCTATTGTAATTTAGAATGTGTGAAGCACAAGGATTACTTGAAGGTGTTACATGCGTACCCGATAAAGGTATATCAATAATGTCGGTGATGGGTGTTTGGTCAACGAGGAGCGCGGAGTGAAGAGGTCTTACAAGCGGTGGCTGATCGGTATTGCGATTGTGGCGTGTGCGTTGTGGGCCGGAAGCTGCGCGACACGGATGATTGCCGACTCATCGCAGACACTGGTTTCCGAGCAGATTCTGGAAGATGTGACCCGGCTGGCCCAGCATGGCGACTGGTTTGTCACCCGAGGGGTGCATCATACGGATAATTTTGTTGCGACTGTGACCAATGCGCCTTTGTCTCATGCGGCGATTTACGATGCGGAGCGCGGAGAGGTGATTGAGGCCGAAGGGGTTGGTATACATACAACACCGTTGGCGGAGTTTTTGGCCAAGTCGCAGCGGGTGCTGATTATCCGGCCGATGTGGGCTTCCGATAAAAACAGTGCTGAAGCGGTGGTACGCGCCAGAGAGTGGGTCGGCAAGGGGTATAACTTTACCGGTCTGGTCGGGTTGAATATGCCCGACAGGTATTACTGCACCCAGTTGGTGGTTGCCGCATACAAACCCGCTTGGGAGGGCCGGCCAGACAACCCGGTACCGCCGGTGATTCAACCTGCCCAGATGTACCACTGGGGCAAAATCATATACGACAGCGGGCCCTAGGCTAAACACATTAGTTTGATTGATACAAGTTGTGCGCTTGGCAGACCGGCGCAATTGAGGTGCTGGCTGCCATGGTGTTTCTATTGAATTTAAAATGTATGAATTTTGAGCGATCCTGCAACGGACCAAGGATGTTATTTTGAGTGAGCAGCAAACAAAAGGGTGGTGGCAGGTCTGGTCCGTGTATCTGCGTCCGGAAGCCTTACGGATGCTGTTTCTGGGGTTTTCGGCCGGTTTGCCGCTGCTGCTGGTGCTGGGGACGCTGACTCTGCGTTTATCGGAAGCCGGGGTGTCCCGTGCAAGCATTGGATACTTGAGCTGGGTAGCGCTGGCTTATGGGTTTAAATGGGTCTGGTCGCCTTTTGTGGATAGACTCCCCATCCCATTACTGACCTCGTGGCTGGGGCGGCGGCGCAGTTGGCTGCTGCTGGCGCAGGCAGGAATCATCGCGGGCCTGGTGGGCATGGCGCTGACCGATGTGCAGCAGGGGCTTGGGACATTGGTTGGTTTTGCGCTGCTGGTGGCGTTTTCATCGGCAACGCAGGATATTGCACTGGATGCCTATCGGATTGAGTCGGCTGAAAAAAAGGTGCAGGCAGCCCTTTCTGCGACTTATCAGGCCGGATACCGTCTGGCGATGATCTGGTCGGGGGCCGGTGCATTGTGGATTGCTGCCCGCGTGCAGCAGGGTGCTGCGGGGTATGACGCCTATGCATGGCAGGTGTCTTATCTGGTGATGGCCGCTTCGGTGCTGGTGGGTGTGCTGACGGTATTGCTGTCGCCGGAAAAAGTGCGGGTGGTGGCAACGCCATTACCACAGGATGTGCTGGGGCATCGACTCTCCATGTTGGAGCGGCTGGCGTATTGGGTCATGTCGGTGGTGGTTGCGCCGTTTGCCGATTTTCTGCGCCGCTACCGCTGGCAGGCGGTTATTATTCTGGCGCTGATTGCCGTTTATCGCATTTCAGATATTGTCATGGGCGTGATGAGCAACCCGTTTTATAACGAGATGGGGTATACCAAGGAACAGATTGCGGCGGTCAGCAAAGTGTTTGGTCTGATCATGACGCTGGTGGGTACCTTTATTGGTGGCGTCATGGTGATGCGTGCAGGGGTTTTTCGGATTTTAATGTTGGGCGCAGCGCTCAGCGCGGCCACCAATCTGTTGTTTGCATGGCTGGCGTGGCATGGGGATGGCTTGCAGGTGCTGGATATCAACCTGACCCTGTGGGGCTTGCATCTGGCGGTGAAAGGCAAGGTGGTTGCGCTGGTGGCGGTGATTTCAATGGATAACCTGAGCGGCGGGATTGCATCGGCGGCGTTTATCGGCTACCTGTCCAGCCTGACCAGTATCCAGTTTTCGGCCACGCAATATGCGTTGTTTTCATCATTGATGATGTTGATTCCGAAATTTATTGGCGGCTTCTCGGGGGTGTTTGTCGATCGCTTTCAGTACCCGACATTCTTTGTCTGCACGGCACTGCTGGGC
Organism: Saezia sanguinis; assembly: GCF_963921665.1. Classification (NCBI taxonomy): domain Bacteria; kingdom Pseudomonadati; phylum Pseudomonadota; class Betaproteobacteria; order Burkholderiales; family Saeziaceae; genus Saezia; species Saezia sanguinis. The sequence continues at coordinate 14,952 of NZ_CAWUGC010000016.1, read as the reverse complement.
CTGCCGGTGCTGGCACTGGTTTGGCTGGCAAGCCGGGTACACGAGCAAAGCAAACCGGTGCTGATTCAGAAAGCGCCGGATTGATGTGCTTCAGGGATGGGGTGTTTCACACAGCCTGAATGCCGGGGCAGTTGCCTGAGCGGCCAGCTGATCCAGTTGTACGCGTTGTTCCGGTGTGGCCTGCGCAATGCGCAACAACTGCCCGATCGGGTTAAGCGTCCAGGGCACAATGCGGGCTTCGGTGACATTTTTCTCGAGGATGGTTGACATCAAGCGGTCAGCATTGCTTCTTTCCCTGAATAGTCCCAGCGTCAGCCCTGGCTGATACTGGGGGCGGTTGCGGATGATTTCAGAGACGACTCCGAGCCCGGCCAGCTCTGCTTTTTTATTCTGTGCTTCCTCTTCAGATTCAAACGGGCCGATATACACTGCCCACGAGCTGGGTTCGGTCTGTACGCTCATTTCCCACATTTCATCAGGCAGGGCGGTGCTGACCAGTTGTTGCAACTGGCTGGATTGTGTGCCGCTCAACGGGCCGGTTTCAATGCAGACCAGGTCGGTACGTGGCGGTGTGGTTACAGTTGCGGGAGCCGGTGCAGGTGCAGCGGATGCCGTTTGTGTGGTGGCTGCAGGCGCTGAGGCCGGAAACGTGATGTTGCTGGCATTGGGCGCAGAGGAGGGGGCCGTGCGCAGTGCTTCGGGGCGAACCTGGTTGGTGATGCGTTGCGGCTCACGGTTTTCCATGCCGGGTTTTTCACCAAACCAGCCTTGCGTCCAGCCGTAAAAGGCGATATTGATAACCAGAACCACCAGAATCAGAAATCTCAACATGGACGTACGCTTACCTCGCCGCTGCTGATGGTTTTGAGGCCGTCAGCCGTTTTTATCAACAAATTGCCATGGAGATCAATACCGGCCCCCGTGCCCTGTATACCGTTTGATGTATACAGCCGGTTTCCCGCCAGCAGGTCTTTTTGTGCAAAGCTCTTTTGCCATGGGGCCAGTCCATGGGTGTTGAAATTGTACACGGCTTGTGCCACATGAGGCGCAACACATGCCAGCGCAGAAGGGGCATCCCAGCGCGGATCAAGCTGCTTCAGATATCCGGGCGGGGTATGGTATGTGCTTTGTTGTGGCGGCGGGTTGATGTTGATGCCAATGCCAATAACGGCATAACGTTGCCTGCCGTACAGAATGGTTTCTACGAGAATGCCAACCAACTTGTGCCACAGGTTCTGCCCGGTGTTCGGGTCGGGTTGCGCATACCAGATATCGTTTGGCCATTTGATTTTGAGCTTTTGCCCGATCGTATCCAATGCGTTGATCACCGCACATCCCAGCACCAGAGACAGGCCGTGCTGTTCCGGGTTGATAGGGGTGGTTAATGAAAACATCAGTGTATCGCCTGCCTGGGAGGCCCACGCCTTGCCCATGCGGCCACGGCCGGCGGTCTGGGTTTCTGCCACCAGCATGACCGGTGCAGTCTGCCCACTGCGGATGCGCTGCAGCAGCTGGGTATTGGTGGAGTCGGTCTGGCTGACAATGTCAATGGTGAAGTCAGGCCAGACAGGCTGAATCTGCTCCCATATGCTTTCTGCGGGCCAGTTGAATTTCATGGAGTGGTGCAAATGAATCAGTTGGTTTTGGAGCGCCCTTTAGGGGCCAGTAAAGTGCCGCGGCATTTCGGGCTGCCACACAGGCAGGCGTACTCGGCTTTGACTTTTTGTGTGTAACGCATATCCAGCACAAGGCCGTAATCATAGGTAATTTCTTCCCCGGGCTCAATAGGCCGCAGCGCATGAATGAAGATGCGCCCGTTTTCTTCGTGGGTTTCGCAATTCGGGGTGCAGGCATGGTTGATCCAGCGTGCAGAGTTGCCGTGAACGCCGCCGTCGATGACTTTACCGTCCTCACGCTGGAAGAAAAAAGTATGGTTAGGGTGCAACGGGTCATGCGGGTGGCGATTTTCAGCTTCCCGTGCACTGATGATTTCTCCCTTATACTCTATGACGCGTTCCCCCCGGGCAATTGGCCGGGTTGCAAAAACGCCCTTGCCATGCACTTTGGAATTTTGTACCCGAAGGCGTTGCCTGGGGGCTGGTGCCGGTTGTGCACCGTGCGGTTTTGAGGCTTCGGCCTGAGGAGCGGGGGGAATACACTTGCCTTTTGCAGAGCTTTTAACAGGGGGTTTGTCCACGATATAAGAAACCTGTAAATTGAATATATGCACATGCGTGCGCGTGTGCGTATGCGCGCGCGAGAGGAAAACTACAGTGTACCGTGTAAAACCGATACTGGGGCTGTAGTGGACGGATTGGTTATTTGGGGGTGCCTTCAGGTCAGGTGGATGAATGGCTGGGCGCATTTCCAATACGCAGGAATTTTTTTGACATGAGTGAAAAAACATTGGTCATTGCTGAAAAGCCTTCGGTGGCGCAGGATATTGTGCGCGCACTGACATCGGTAGCAGGCAAGTTTGACAAAAAAGATGATTATTATGAAGGCGAGCAGTATGTTGTGACTTCGGCCGTGGGGCATCTGGTCGAAATCAAGGCGCCTGAGGCTTATGAGGTTAAGCGCGGCAAATGGAGCTTTGCCAATTTGCCGGTCATTCCGCCTGAGTTTGCACTGGAGCCGGTGGCTAAAAGCAAAACCCGGCTGAATGCCATTGTCAAACTGATCAAGCGAAAAGACATCGGGCGGCTGATCAATGCGTGTGACGCGGGGCGGGAAGGGGAGCTGATTTTCCGTCTGATCGTGCAGTACGCCAAAGCAAAGCAACCCGTGCAAAGGCTGTGGCTGCAAAGTATGACGCCGCAGGCCATCCGGGATGGTTTTGAGCACCTTCGCAACGATGCACAGATGCAGCCTTTGGCAGCGGCAGCACGCAGCCGTTCGGAGGCCGACTGGCTGGTCGGCATCAATGGCACGCGTGCCATGACCGCATTCAACTCCCGCGACGGCGGGTTCTTTTTAACCACTGTCGGGCGGGTGCAAACGCCAACCTTGGCGGTTGTGGTTGAGCGGGAAGAGAAAATCCGGCAGTTTGTCGCACGCGATTATTGGGAAGTGCATGCCGTGTTTGGTGTCCAGGCGGGTGCTTATGCAGGCAAATGGTTCGACCCGGCGTGGAAAAAAGGTACTGATGAACATGCCAAGGCCGATCGCCTGTGGGAAAAATCGAAGGCCCAAGCCATTGCGGCGGCGGTGCAGGGGCGGCAGGGGACGGTCACAGAGGAAAGCAAACCCGCTTCCAAATCAAGTCCGCTGCTGTTTGACCTGACATCGCTGCAGCGGGAGGCGAACAGCAAGTTTGGCTTTTCGGCTAAAACAACATTGTCGCTGGCGCAAGCCTTGTATGAAAAGCATAAAGCGCTGACGTACCCCCGAACGGATTCGCGGGCGCTGCCGGAGGATTATCTGGCCGTTGTCAAGAAAACGCTGCAGGTGCTTGCAGAAAGCCATCAGTCTCATTTATCACCGTTTGCCCAGGAAGCATTGGCGAAAAATTATGTCAAACCAAGCAAACGGGTGTTTGACAACAGCAAAGTGTCAGATCACTTTGCCATCATTCCCACCCAGCAGATGCCAGGCGTGCTCTCCGAAGCCGAACGCAAGCTGTATGACCTGGTGGTGAGGCGGTTCATGGCGGTGTTTTTCCCGCCGGCAGAGTATCTGATCACGACACGTATCACGCAGGTGCTGGAGCACCGTTTCAAATCTGAAGGCAAGGTGCTGGTGCGTCCGGGCTGGCTGGCGATTTATGGCAAGGATGCCGATGTGGATGATGACAAAGGCGACGGCAATGGGAAATCGCTGGTGCCGGTGCAGCCCAATGAGCAGGTCCAGACGGAAGAAGTGGAAGTGAAAGACTTGCAGACCCGTCCGCCAGCACGTTTTTCTGAAGCGACTTTGCTGGGTGCCATGGAAGGGGCCGGTAAAACGGTCGATGATGAGGAGTTGCGCGCAGCCATGCAGGAAAAAGGGCTTGGAACTCCGGCGACCCGGGCGGCGATTATCGAAGGGCTGCTGAATGAAAAATACCTGCTGCGCGAAGGGCGCGAACTCATTCCTACTGCCAAGGCGTTTCAGTTGCTGACATTGTTGCGCGGCCTGGGGGTGGATGAGCTTTCTAAGCCGGAGTTGACCGGTGAATGGGAGCACAAGCTCGCGCAGATGGAAAAGGGGCAGTTAAGCCGCGAAGCGTTCATGAGCGAAATTGCCAAGATGACGCAGCACATCGTGCAAAAGGCCAAAGAATATGACCGGGACAGTGTGCCGGGCAATTATGCCACCTTGAAAACACCATGCCCGAATTGCGGCGGGGTTGTCAAAGAAAACTACCGCCGTTTTACCTGTACGGGTGCGGACGGCAATTCAGAAGGATGCGGATTTTCCATCAGCAAAATTCCGGGCGGGCGCAGTTTTGAGTTGGATGAGGTCGAGCAGCTTTTGCGTGACAAGCATATCGGCCCGTTGCAGGGGTTCCGCTCTAAAGCCGGCTGGCCTTTTGCGGCCGAACTGAAGCTGGTCAGAGACGATGAGATCAATAACTGGAAGCTGGAGTTTGACTTTGGCAACGATGATAAGAATGCCAATGGCGAATCTGCCGAGCTGGCCGATTTCAGCGGTATCAATTCATTAGGCGCATGTCCGAAATGCGGCGGCGGGGTTTATCCGTGGGGCAGCAATTATGTCTGTGAAAATGCGGTATCCACCGTCAAGCAGCCGAAACCGACATGCGATTTCAAGACCGGGCAGATCATTTTGCAGCAGCCGATAGCGCCGGAGCAGGTGACCAAATTGCTGGCAACCGGCAAAACGGATTTGCTGGAAGGGTTTGTCTCTAATAAAACGCGGCGTAAATTCAAGGCATACCTGGCATGGGACGCGAAAGCCGGCAAAGTGGGGTTTGAGTTTGAGCCGCGTGCAGGCGGTAAAGCCGGCGCTAAAACCGCAGCACGAAAAACAACGGTGGAAAAGGATGGAAAAACAGCCGTTGCTGCCAAAAAGCCGGCAGCCAAACGGGCCGCTAAAAAGCGTGCGTCATAGGCGGTCTGCCTGGGCTGTAGGCAGGGGTTTTATCGCTGCCAACCACCGGCCATGGAATTTGTTTTGACGAAGGTATTTCATTTTTGCCGGGTAACATACAAAAACAGCGCATTTCGCGCTGTTTTTTTGTCAGCGAGCGTATCTATTATGGGCGGTGCTGAATAGTGTGTGTGATTTTCCTTTTAATCCGGTAATACCCGAAGCCAAGCACAATGAACCAGATGGGGGTGACCAGCAGGGCCTGGCGGGTATCGGCTTCCAGCATTAAAAGCACAATGACAAAAGCAAAAAATGCCAGGCTGACCCAGGTCATCAGAATGCCGCCTGGCATTTTAAATAAAGATGCCGCGTGTTTTTCCGGCCGCTGACGGCGGAATACCAGATAGGAAACCAGGATGATCGACCAGACAAACATGAACAAGGTAGCCGATACAGTCGTGACAACGGTAAAGGCCGCCATGATGTTGGGCATGATGAAAATCAGTGTGGCCCCACACAAGAGGCAAATGCACGAGAACAGCAGCCCGGCTGCCGGGACAGCGTGGGCTGACAGGCGGCTGAATGCTTTGGGGGCAACGCCGGATGTTGCCAGGCTGTAGAGCATGCGGCTGGTTGAGTAGACACCACTGTTGGCTGACGAGGCGGCCGATGTCATGACAACAAAATTGATGACGCCGGCAGCAGCAGGCAGGCCAATGAGTGTGAACATTTCAACGAACGGGCTTTTATCTGCAATGATGCTAGACCATGGTGTCACGGCCATGATGGCTAGCAGCGCAAATATGTAAAAGAAAATGATGCGAAATGGAATCGAGTTGATGGCCCGCGGCAGTGTGGTTTCCGGGTCTTTGGTTTCGGCGGCTGTGGTGCCAACCAGTTCTATGCCCACAAATGCGAAAACAGCAATCTGGAAGCCGGCGAAGAACCCCATGACGCCTTTCGGAAACATACCGCCATGGGCCCAGATATTGGATACGGCAGCCTGTGTGCCTGACGGCGATGTGAATGCTGTTGCGACCAGAAAGATCCCCACCAGAATCAATGCGCAGATGGTGATGATTTTGATCATGGAGAACCAGAATTCGGTTTCTCCAAACAGCTTGACCGACAACAGGTTCAGGCACAGCAGCAACAGAATGGTCAGTATGGCGGGAATCCAGCCGGCAAGGTCTGGCCACCAGAACTGTGCATAACCGGCAATGGCAATCACGTCAGCAGTGCCGGTGACAATCCAGCAGAACCAGTATGTCCAGCCGGTGAAATAACCGGCCCAGGGGCCAAGCAGGTCAGAGGCAAAGTCGGTAAATGACCGATAGTGTAGGTTGGACAGCAGCAACTCACCCATGGCCCGCATGACAAAAAACAGAACAAATCCAATGATCATGTAGACAAAAACGATGGATGGGCCTGCCAGGCTGATGGTTTTGCCTGACCCCATGAAAAGCCCGGTACCAATGGCGCCGCTGATCGCAATCAGTTGGATGTGTCTGTTGCTCAGGTTTCTTTTAAGTTTGTTGGCAGGAGTGCTTTCACTGTGAAAATTATTGTCGTTATGTGCTGGCATGGCCGTGTCTCTAAGAAAATGTAAGCAGCTATTCTATGCCTGCGGGTGGCCCTGATGGCTTTTTATCGTGATTGGTAAGGTATGTCAGGCTGAAACATACGCAATGGTCTCGATATGTGAGACTTAATTGGCGTTAAACCAGACTACTGCATTGGCTACACTGCCTGTTCAAACCCGCTGGCGTAAGCCTCCAGTCCAATCTGAATGACGGTGGCGATTTCAGTGCCGACCTCTTCTTTGAATTCGGCTTCTGCTTGCGTGACCGCACGGGTGAATGCTTGCAACCACAACAGGCCGCTTTCAGTGTATTGAATCATTCTGGCCCTGCGGTCTCGCGCGTCCATGGTGCGTATCACAATGCCCCACGCTTCGCACTGGTCTACCAGATCATTCATCGCCTGTTTGCTCATATGTGCCTGCTGTGCCAGCTCGCTCAGCCGGGCGCCTTCGGGCGGCAGGTGACGTGTAATGTGGATGTGAGCGGCACTGACCTGCCCGCGAGCTGCCAGATTCGACAGCGCCAGGGGCACATCAATATCCCGCGCCATCAGCGAGATCACCCGCTGGTCAAAGCGTTGTAGGGCATACCCAAGCAGACGGCCCAAATGGGGTTGCTGCCAATAAGGTGTATGCAAGGCGGATGTGTGGGCAATTGGCATGAAAAATCATCCTGGTTGTTGAACGCTGGGTTCATTAAACATCAAAATAGTTTCTTTGTAAATGGTCATGTAAACTGACTAAAAAATTGATTTACTTTAAAGTACAAGCTGTTAAACTACTGTTCAAGCATACAGTTAATGCAAATTGAATCACCAGGTAACTATTTAGCGAAAGAA